>NZ_JAUBTN010000026.1:0-81118 GCF_036705055.1 Microcoleus sp. CZ3-B2
AGACTACACCATTATTCTTGCCCAATCCGGGAAGGATGTCAATAGATGTCTAAGAATTTAGTTACAGTTTCTTCCCCCTTTCTCTCGAAGTTATCCTTGGTAAGCATACTACTGCTACTGTGACCTGTTGTTTGCAGTCGAGTGGGTGGGTCGCAACCACTTATATCTTACAAGTTTTTTTGCTAGAGAAACAGTAAATTGTCGCTCTTTTTCATATACCTTGCTTGGCTTATATCCCAACGCCCAATTGAGTACAATTACAGCGTGGGACTTACGCCAATTGAGTTAAGGAAATAGCGCTCACCTTTTCCATCCCCTCTCATAAAAAGTGCGATCGCCCTCTTGACAGATTAGGAACAAATCCCGACTAATTCTGAGAATCGTCCTCAAAAGTTTCCTCAAATCCAGCTAAAAAGTCATCCAAAGCGACCGAGGCGATCGCCAAATTAATACTATCAGCATCCTCCAATCCCCACACATTCACCCCAACCACTTGACCGGCCATATTAATCAGCGGCCCGCCGGAATTTCCCGGATTAATCGCCGCATCAGTTTGCAACACCCTCACCTCAGCAACCCGATCCTCTTCCTCCCCTTCCTCAGACTCATCAGGTTCGCGAATTGCACTAATAATACCTTGAGTTAAAGTTGCAGCAAACTGTCCCAAAGGATTACCCACCGCAATTACCGGATCGCCCACTTTCACATCAAAAGATAACTCTAAAGGAGGATGCTCTTGGGGAGATTCCACTTGTTCCCCTGTTTCGGGATCGAAGGTAAAATCGCTAATCAAGAGTAATGCTAAATCTTCTTCAGCATTACCAGTAAACACCACCTCCGCCAATCTCAACTTTCCGTCATTAGTTTCCACTAAAACCTGTTCGATTTCATCTTCTTCATAGAAGTAATCTTCATCCGCAATATCTTCGATTACGTGATAGTTAGTGACAATTATATCCGGCGATACAAAAAAGCCGCTTCCCGAAGAAATTTCTAGTTCTGTATCCCAATCCATCACGTAAACTGAAACTATCGACGGCAAGATTTGTTCGACGACATCCGAGAAACTTCCTGCTTGAGTTTTGAACTCTTTCAATTGCTGCTGCAAAGCTTTTTGATCTGCCTGCATTTTCCGATAAAGTTCCTGAACTTTTTGCACTTCCAGCTTTAATTGAGTTGCTCTAGCGCTCATATTTTTGCCTTTCCCTAAAATAGATTGCTGATTTATTTTGGATGTTTGATTGTAGATTTTAGATTGGTATGTTGACAATAATCAGACTAAGACCCAGGAAACCCGGTTTTTCCGAAAAATCCTAGGCTTTGCACCCCGGCATTCATCCATCAACCTGGTTTCTCAACAGCAGCCCTCAATTAGTCAGATATTTGTGAAATCATCCGCAATTTTCTCTAAAATTCCCATCAAACACCTAGAAACATACTGCTAATTTACTCGTTTTTGTCAAAGCGAACCGCCAGTTATTTTGTTTTCAATAAAAGGCGATATTTCGCGTTTAAGCGCCTTGACAAATAAATGCTGACTTGGTTTAGGAACCGCGTTGAACTTCGATAAAAATTTCCTCCAAAATTTCGCTTGCTCCCTGTTCGCGCAGGCGGTGAGCGAGGTCAATTCCCAGCATTTCAGCAGTCTCGGCAGCGCCGGAAACAGTATCTTTGACGAAGCGCTGGCCGTCGAGACTCGATACCATTCCGGTTAAGGTTAATTGACCGTTTTCTATTTTGGTATTAACGCCGATTGGTACTTGACAGCCGCCTTCTAATTCCCGCAGAAATGCGCGTTCGGCATAACATCTTTGGGCGGTTTCCGTATGTTCGAGAGCTTTAATCACTTCCATGATTTCTGTATCTCCGGCGCGGCATTCGATGCCCAATGCACCTTGTCCGACGGCGTGAAGGGAGATTTCAGCAGGGATAATTTGATGGATGCGATCGCCCATTCCCAATCTTTCCAATCCTGCAACTGCTAGAATAATGGCGTCGTAACCGCCATCATCTAATTTTGCGAGTCGAGTATTGAGATTGCCCCGAATATCTTTAAATTCAAAATGAGGGAAATGGTGCCGCAGTTGAGCCAGCCGCCGCAGGGAAGAAGTGCCGATTACGGAACCTGCGGGGAGGGTATCTAGTTGCTTGTCTTTGTGCTTGGAGTTCACTACCAAGGCGTCAGCGGGATTTTCCCGTTCGGTGACGCATCCTAAAATTAAACCTTCGGGCAAATTGGTAGGTAAATCTTTGAGGGAATGAACGGCAAAGTCCGTTTCATTGTTGAGCATTCCCGTTTCTAATTCTTTGGTAAAAAGTCCTTTGTCGCCGATTTTAGCGAGGGCGACATCAAGAATTATGTCCCCTTGGGTGGACATGGTGTGGACTTCAAAAGTGTGTTCCGGGAAGTGTTTCTGTAGCTGTTCTTGCACCCAGTGGGTTTGCACTAGAGCGAGTTGGCTTTTACGGGAACCGATGCGGACGGTTCGGGAGGGGGCAGATGTGGTTGGGGACATAAGATCGATTGGAGGATAGCTTGAAATCAGCCAATATATTGACCTGATCTAGCGTACCGCAGGTGGGGACTTTAATTGCTGGTTGGCACAATTAGGGGGATAAAACTGAGCCGATCGACCTAGAGAGCGAAAGGCAGCCGACGGTGTATGATTTGCCTAGGGTCGATCGGGCCTAAGCTGGTGCAAGCTGAAGAGTTTGCTCCCAGGTTGCAGGATTTGAGGCGAAAAATGTGGGAATAAGGGGGAAAGGGCGATCGAACTTCTCAAGCCACCGAATAGTTTACCATAAAAAGTCAATTTGTCAAATTACTAAAATCCTAAAACTATGAAAAGCGCTCTGGATGTAGCTCGTTACTTTTTATGTCGTGTCGATCGAGAAGCAGGCGATACTATTTCTCCTCTCAAACTGCAAAAACTCGTTTATTACGCACAAGCTTGGAGTTTAGTCTTTAGAGGCCAGCAGCTATTTTTTCAAGATATTGAAGCTTGGGTTTCCGGCCCCATTGTCCGCCATGTTTGGGATGAGTACAAAGCTTACAAATATACCGATATTCCCGCTCCCGATAATTTTGAGGGAGAATTTGAGGAAGATGAGATTGAGGTACTCGAAGAAGTTTGGAATGCTTATGGAGAATTAAGTGCTAAACATTTGGCAGAATTGACACAATCTGAGACACCTTGGCTCAACGCCCGCCAGGGATTAGAACCGGCGGAAAAATCAACTAAAATCATTTCCCACGAGGATATGAAATCCTGCTATGCACCTTTGGTGGAGGCGTAAGTGGGTAAAAAAAGTCAAATACCAAAGCCACCTCAAAACAAGCAACAAAGAAGAATTCCAGAGCAAGCAACTCAGTTAAATCGACCAAGCAGTACAGATGACGAGCATCCTAGCTTCAGATTCACTTATGCAGATAAAAATCGTTGGCTTCTATCTGACTGGACATCATCAGAAATCAATGACCTAATTGAAGGACTCAAGAAAATTGAGAAATATACTTGGGGTCAAATCAAAGGTCACGGCTCAAAAAAACGAGGTGAATCAGTGGGAACGGGTTATAAGTTGATTAACATTCATCCGACTTTGCCTGACAATATTCCTGAAGATGAGAGATTATCAGAAATGCGAATTGATGAGAAAAAACGGATATTTGGGTTTCGCGTTCAGTCTGTTTACTACATCATTTTGTTTGACCGCAATCATTCAGTTTGTCCCGAATAAAAATATTTGTTATAGATATGAAAGTTATTATATAAATCAATACCGTGCTTCCTCCCTTAGCTTAATCACAGTTGCACTCAGGGGTTCGCCCTTGACATTAATGGAGTTTCGTAATGCTTTATGCCTAGCTAACCACTCCTCCTTGGATAGCGGTGGGACTACGCGAGCTACTACTTTGCCCTCCTGTACGATTGTCACTTCTTCTCTTTTTGCCACCTTTTCCAAGATAGCTTGCAGATTCTGCTTGCCTTCTTCAACACTAATCGCAGGCATCTTATTGGTTTTTTTAGGTACAATTTAATTGTACATCAAGGAAAACTTCAAATCTCAAATCTAAAATAGTATTAACGCGACCCAGCTTGAAGTGCAGAATTTGCTATCCCAACAACTTCTGACTGCCTTCCATTTTTGAGACTTACTCGGTAAAGTACACCCAGCCTTTGCCACTCCACATAAGAAATGCAGTAATTACCGCAAGTCTGGAAATAAATTCCCCTCATTCCGCCTGCTAATTCAATGCTTCTATAAGAATCCCTCGGCAATTGCGATGGAGGCGAAAACGGTTCATTTTTTTTAGCTTCGATTGTGCCGAAAGCACAAGCTCCGGCGCGGCAGTCTTTGCCTAAATATATTTCAACAATGTAACCGTGGGAGCCAGCTTGCACGTCAAAATCAAGTTGCTGAGTGTCAGATAAAGGAAGTATGCTCGGCAGAAAAACAGGTACTCGTGTTTTGCCTTTGATTTGCTGAGAAATGTTACTTACAGGAAAACGAGTATTAGCTTGATTTGTACCTGAATTGTTGGGAATTGGGGGAAATTTCTGGACAAAGTTTCTCCATTGTACAACTCTAGTTTTCTCAAGGTTCAGAGTAGGAATCGAATATTTTTCTACAGCAAGAGATGGCTGGCCGCCTGGAAGGTCGAAATTGCGGCGAATTACTGTAATTTCTGGTTTCCCTAACCCGTAAGTTGTGGCTGTGGTGCGGGCGAGATTGCAGCTAATTTTGAAGTTTCCCATGTCAATGTTGCCATTTGCGGCTCCGTAAGACCAATTGTAACCGGCCCAAGTGCGATCGCGATCGCACAAAAAATGAGAAATCTCAAACATCTTGGCAATATGAACATCGTACAACCGCAACTTGGAGCTGTCGGCAGATTGTGTAGTATTGCGATCGGGCACAATAAATTCTGCGGATTGCCAGCCATCTTTAGAAGTATAATTAAACCAGCGAATTTCTGTGATTTGCGTTTCTGTCCTTGCTAGGGCTGAGTATGGTATCAAAACTGCGTTAGCGAAGCCATCGAAGAGGATCGTCAAAGCAGTAACCACACCAACAACAATCGCCCCAAATAGCCATCTTCCCCTCATCATAATTTCCCTCCAACTAGATAAGCATAACAAACCATATTACATTCGGCTGCGGCTTGCTGTCGGTTAACATTTATAGCCTTTATCAAACAGGTGAGAAGTCAATCGATTTTAAATTTTATATACTTCGATTTCGCCCTACAAGTTTTAGATTTGGGATTGAAGAATTGAAGGATTCACTGCTCCTATGCTGTCCCGTAGATTACCACAACAAAAAAGGTTCGTAGCGCGGAATAAAGTCCGCATAATGAACAAAATTTTATCGTCGTCAATCGAACTGACTTGATATCAATACCTCATTTTTCACTCTAACGGCCCTATCATACAATAACAGTAAGGTACAAAGGACGCACCCTACCTAATTATTTCCTGTATTCAAGACTGCAAAACTTAACGTTTTCTCGCTAAAATAGCAGAATTAGCTGTTAAAATCAAATCAGATTCTCCTCCGTTTTTAATTGATATGGTATACATAAACCCCTGGTTTTTCCACTGAATAGATGCCGTGCAGTAAGCACCGCAACCGTTGTGAAAAACTCCTTTCATTCCGCCGGCAAGTTTAACATTTTTTAAAGTCTTAGTTACCCCTTCTAATTTCTTAGAAAATTCACCGCCTTTTTGAGCTCGAACTTCCCCAAAATTGCAAGCTCCCGCACCCCGGCAATTTGCTGTATAATCTATTGAAATACCATAGCTATTCGGTTGCGCTTGGCTGTAATAGTAAAGCTTCTGCGAAACAATAAGCCGAGTGGGAATAAAAATCGGTACTTGTGTTTTGCCTTTTAATTTTGCCAAGATTTGACTTACCGGGACAGCAGTACCCGCTACAGCCACAGATTGGGTTTCCGGCAACCGCTGCGACAATTCGCCCGCACCCAAAACTCGCGATAGAGGTACTAAAGCAGTCAACACGCACGCAGAAGTCGCCAAAAGTAATAATTTATTGTTCACTGTTTTTGTCCTAGATGTTGAAACATTCCCTTTTTCCAACTGCATTCACCTATTTACAACGATACTCCACAATACAAAAATCATCAGATGGATCCAGAAAAAATAGTTTAATTTTTGTTTACAAATTCGCCAAAATATACAGTTGCCGATAAAATAGAGCAAGCGACAAACTTAGGAGTCGAACGTGGAACTGCAAGAGTATTTACGCCAGCACGGATTAGAAACATTGTGCGAAACTTATCATATCAAAGTTACCCGCCACCGCCAATACCCCAATCTAGTCTGTTTGAAATACTCGCAGATAGAATCTCCCATGGGCGAAAAAATAGTCCAGCAGTGCCGGGGTATTATTTTAGACTCATCTCAAGATTGGCAGATTGTTTCCTATCCCTACGAAAAATTTTTTAACTACGGAGAAATTCACGCCGCTGCAATTGATTGGAGTCATGCCAAGGTTTATGAAAAATTAGACGGTTCCTTGACTGTACTGTATTTTTATCAAGGAGAATGGAGAGTTCAATCTAGTGGCACTCCCGACGCAGCCGGCGAAGTTAACGGTTTTGGATTCAGCTTTGCCGAACTATTTTGGAAAGTCTGGCAAGAGTTGGGATATCAATTACCTGTTGAAACTGATTATTGTTTTATCTTTGAGTTGATGACACCTTACAATAGAATAGTTGTTCAACAACCCAAAAATCAAATCGCCCTCCACGGAGTTCGCAATACTCAAACTCTCCAAGAAACAGACCCCAGTATTTGGACGCATAAATACGGTTGGCAATTAGTCGCATCCTATCCTTTAACTAGCTGGAAAGAAGTTATTGAAGCTGCTAAGCATTTAGAACCGATGGATTCGGAAGGATATATTATTTGTGATGCTAACTTCAACCGAGTTAAGGTTAAGTCTCCGCAATATGTCGCGATTTCCCATCTCCGCGAAGGATTTTCTACTCGCAGGATGATAGAAATTGTTTTAACTAATGAAGGAGAAGAGTTTTTAGCTTATTTTCCAGAGTGGAGTGAGTTGTATAAACAAGTTAAGGATAAATATGAATTGTTAGTTCAAGAAATCGAGGAAGTTTACCGACAGCACGAACAGATTGAAGTTCAGAAAGAGTTTGCTTTTGCTGTGAAACATTTGCCGTATTCGGGGATTTTGTTTTCTTTGCGAAACCGCAGAGTGGTGGGTGTGAAAGAAGCTCTCCGCGATGTTACGATTCATAAGATAGAGGAGTTATTGGGTTTGGATTACATCAATTTAGGTTTGTGAAGAAGATGTCAGTAGTCAGTTGCCAGTTGTCAGTTGTTAACAGTCATTCCTAACAAATTACCAATTACCCATTCCGCATTACCATGAAAAGAGTTGTTGTACTTGTCGGTTTGCCTGCTTCGGGAAAATCTCAATTTGCGCGAGAATTGCTGCTGTCTGAACCTGCAAGATGGGTGCGGACGAATAAAGATTTGTTGAGAGAAATGGCTCATGCTTCCCATTGGTCGCCTGCTAATGAAAAGTTTATTTTGCAGTTGAGAGACACGGTTATTTTGATGGCTTTGGAAAGCGGCAAGCACGTAATTGTTGATGATACTAATTTCGGGCCTCACATCGAGCAGATTAAGGAGTTGGTTAAGGGTAAAGCTATCGTAGAAGTTAATGATTCTTTCCTGCAAGTTCCGGTGGAGGAGTGTATTAAACGGGATTTAAAAAGACTTAATTCGGTGGGGAAAGATGTGATTTTGAAGATGTACAATAAGTATGTGCGGGTTCCCGTTGTGCCGCCGGAATATAACCCGGATTTGCCGGATGCAATTATTGTGGATATGGACGGTACGCTGGCACTTCTCAATGGTAGAAATCCTTTTGATGCTTCAAAGTGCGATCGCGATTTACCGAATCAGCCTGTCTTAGATACCGTCCGCAAGTGGCAATCCAGCGCTAATATTATCGTAGTGTCGGGCAGAACCGATGACTGTCAGCCTCAAACTGAACAATGGTTGCAGCAGTATGAGGTGAATTATCACAGTCTTTATATGCGGAAAACTGGGGATATGAGGAAGGATGCGATTATGAAGGAGGAAATCTATCAGCAGCATATTGCAGGGGAATATAATGTTAAGTTTGTATTGGACGATCGCCAGCAAGTTGTTGATATGTGGCGTTCCTTTGGATTGACGGTATTTCAAGTAGATGAAGGGGATTTTTAAAATCATGAAAACTGAATTTTTTGCCCCTTGCTTTGAGGCTATTGAAGACAATTTATACATCGGTTTTTCTGAAGCAGAAGGGGGCGAACATTATTTCATCCTGACACGAAAAGAAGGATCTGAAGCAGAGACTATTCCTAACAAAAAAAACATCTATGCAGAATTGGACGATGAATACTGGACAGAAGATGCAGGCATCGATTTTGTTACTCTTAGTCGCGATCGATTTACTGTTCGTTTCGGTTCCGATACTATAACTCTTCTAGAATGCGATGAGGTCGCAATTACTTTCTCTTTAGAAGATGCTGATTTTGAAAGATTAAGGCACGTATTACAGAAGATAATGCGGGGGTATGAAAATAGATTCAATTTAATTGATTAGTCAATTGAGTGCCGGTGAGGCTGCAGCTAACTCTAATGCTATAATCAAAGTAACAGTGACAAAAAAATTGTTATGATATCCATTCCCCAAGAACCCACAAAAATGACGGTTGAGGAATATCTCGAATGGGAAGCTCAACAAGAGATTCGCCACGAATATGTCAACGGCGAAGTTTTTGCCATGACAGGCAGTACAATTCCTCATAACGATCTTGCACTCAACTTTTACACTGAATTGCGCCCGCATCTGCGTTCCAGAGGCTGTCGGATCAACGTGTCAGATGTGAAATTGCAAGTCACTTTTCAAAGCCGTTACTACTATCCTGATGTGATAGTCAGTTGCGATCCTGAAGACTTGAATTCCCGCACATTCATTCAGAATCCTAAAATAATTGTGGAAGTTCTTTCCCCTAGTACAAGTGCTAAGGATAGGGATGAAAAATTCACTTGTTACCTGAAAATTCCGACTTTGCAAGAGTATATCTTGATTGATTCACAAAAGATTTTTGTTGAGGGTTACTGTCGGGGAGAGGGGAGAATGTGGCTGTACTATTCTTACACTGCTGGGGAGATTATCACTTTATCAAGTATTGGGTTTGATTTGCCGATCGCACTTTTGTATGAAGGTGTTGGATTTGAAACAGAAACAGAAACAGAATCATAAAAATACACCTAATTTTGCAGCTTTTTTATGAACAGGCAAGATGCCTGTTCCACAGAGAGTGAATTTTATTTTGTGGTGGGCTTCGACGCCGCCCATAAAAGCCGATAATGAACAGGTAAGGATCGCAAATTAAATAATTTACACAAGTTTGTGGGACGGGCGGGACACCCATCCCACAAGAAATATCAAATTATAAGTTATTTAATTCTCATTCCTAAGATGCCTGTTCCACAATTATTTATCTATCGCGTCCAAGCCAGCCAGCGGTTAAACAAAGTTTTCACAAACGGCGTCAAACGAGTGCGATTGTAAGCATCCCCAGCTTTACGAATAGCCTCAGCTTGCGTCGGATACGGGTGAATTGTGCTAGCAATTTTTCCTAAACCAATATTGTTAACCATTGCTAAAGTAATTTCGCTAATCATATCCCCGGCGTGTCGCGCTACAATAGTTGCACCTAATATTTTGTCGCTGCCTTTCTTGACGTAAATTTTCACAAATCCTTCCTCTTCACCGTCAATAATTGCCCGATCGACTTTATCGAAAGGAATCAAAAATGTATCGATATCAATGCCTTTTTCCTTAGCCTCGCGATCGCCCATTCCGACGCGCGCCACTTCGGGATCTGTATAAGTACACCAAGGTATCGTCAAAGCGCTGAGTTTTTTGCGCCCGAAAAATAGAGTGTTTTGAATCACCATTCTCGCGGCAAAATCAGCAGCGTGAGTAAATTTATGCTTCATGCAAATGTCCCCAGCGGCATAAATGCGGGGATTAGTAGTTTGCAACTTGTCGTTGACAAATACGCCTTTTTGTGTATCGTATTCTACGCTGACAGATTCCAGATTCAATCCTTCCACGTTGGGCGATCGCCCCACACTCACAATAATTTCATCTACTATTACCGATGCTTCCTGGTTGTGCGATTGATAATAAATTACTTTGCCTAAATTTGTTTGCTCAACGCAAGATATTTGGGATTCAAGTATTAGTTGAATTCCTTCCCGCAGAAAAACCTGCTGCACAATTGTCGCAGCATCCGCATCTTCCTTGTCCAAAATATGAGCATTTTTATGCAGCAACACGACTTCAGAACCCAGCCTGCGAAAGGCTTGAGCCAATTCGCAGCCGATCGCCCCAGCGCCAATTACAGCCAAACGCTGAGGTCTTTCTGTGAGGTTAAATACAGTTTCATTTGTCAGATATCCAGCTTCCTGTAAGCCGGGAATTTGGGCTTGTCGCGCCCTTGCACCTGTGGCAATTACTGCTTTTTTAAAGTGCAGAGTTTGACCGGCAACTTCTATGGTAGAATTGCTAGTGAAACTACCGGAACCTAAGAAAACATCGACTCCTAATTTGTGCTGGTAGCGTTCAACAGAATCAACATCGCTGATTCCCGCCCTGATGCGGCGCATCCGTTCCATGACTGCGGGAAAATCCACTTCTGGATTGTTAGAAATATTAACACCAAATTTATGAGCATTCCAGATATCGCCGACAGTGCGCGAGGATCTAATTAAACTTTTTGAAGGTACGCAACCGACATTCAAACAATCGCCGCCCATCAAATGTTTTTCAATTAATGCAACTTTTGCACCCAAACCAGCCGCCCCCGCAGCCACAATTAATCCGGCGGGCCCCGCGCCAATTACTACTAAATTGTAACTGCTAGCTGGCTGGGGATTCACCCAATCTGACGGATGCAAATAGGAGACTAATTTTTGGTTGTATTCGTCCATCGGGGGGACGGTTACGCGATCGACTTTTGACTGCGACACGAGCAAATTCTCCTAATTAAACAGTTTCATCCAAAGCCTTGCGAGCAATCTTAGTTATATATAAAGTTACTGCGACAGCAGCCGTAAAACCGATCAAATTTATCGACCATTTTACAGCTTCTGCTTGGGGACTTGTCGGTTCAGTTCCCATACCAATTGCAGCAATATCTCCTATCAATGAACCAGAGTAAACGTACATCAAAGTTCCCGGAATCATCCCGAAGGAACCTAACACGTAATCTTTTAAAGAAACTTGGGTAACTCCCAAGGCGTAATTCAATAAATTGAAGGGAAATAAAGGACAAAGACGGGTTAAAAAGACTATTTTAAATCCTGATTTAGCAACGGCGCGATCGAGGGCTTTGAACTTCGGGTGAGCTTCCATGTATTTTACCACGCGATCGCGCGACAGGTATCGCCCGATCGCAAAAGCAAGGGTAGCCCCTAAAGTTGCTGCGACAAACACGTAGATGGAACCCCACCACAGGCCAAACAGCACCCCGCCTCCGAGGGTGAGGGCGGAACCAGGTACAAACAGTATAGTAGCTAAGTTGTAGGTAGCGATGAAACCTACTGGGCCCCAAATGCCTAAATCCTCGATTTGGATTAAAACAGTTATTAAAAATTGTTGAACGTAGGGAGATTTAGTTGCTACAATTAAGAGGGGGATGAAAAGGGCGATCGACAAAAACCAGAATTTTTGATTGTTTTTTTTAGGCGAATAATTGTGATTTAGTTCTGGTGGCATAATTCACCCGTAAATAGTTATTTGTATTATATGAGAGTATAGAGCATTTTTTTTGAACCGCAGAGGACGCAGAGGGCGCTGAGAAAGATATCAGATAATGAGAGGCTATTTAAGTTATTGTTACAACTCACTCTAAAATAGATAGGCTATGATACCAAAAAATCAACTCCCAATTCCTGAATATTTCGAGGCAAAAAAAGTAGGCGAAGTTTGGCGCGTACCTTACCAAGAACGGGCTTGTCAAGCAAAAAGTTGGGCGAAACAGCACGAAATCCCGCCCGCCGCCAGGGACACAAACCGCATTTGTTTGTTGATAATCGATGCCCAAAATACTTTTTGTTTGCCGGATTTTGAACTCTTTGTAGGCGGGCGTTCCGGTAGCGGTGCAGTAGACGACAACCTGCGCTTGTGCGAGTTCATTTACCGCAATTTAGATAGAATTACAACCATTGCGCCGACAATGGACACCCACACTGCGATGCAAATTTTTCATCCAATTTTTTGGATAAACGATGCAGGCGAACACCCCCTCCCAGCCGCCACATTAATTACGCTGGAAGATGTGCAAAAAGGTATTTGGAAAGTCAATCCAGCCGTCGCCGACAGCATCAGCGGTGGGAATTTTTCGGCCCTAGAAAAACACGCTCTCCACTACGTGCAGAAACTCAGCAATGACGGCAAATTTCCCTTGACAATTTGGCCCTATCATTCTATGTTGGGCGGCATCGGACACGCCCTGGTTTCCGCTGTGGAAGAAGCGATATTTTTTCACAGCATCGCCCGCAACAGTCAAGCACTTTTTGAGATTAAGGGCGGCAATCCCTTAACTGAAAACTATTCGGTTTTGCGGCCGGAAGTTTTAGACGGGCCGGATGGGGTTTCTATTGCCCAAAAAAATGCTAAGTTTATCGATAAGTTGCTAGGTTTTGATGCGGTAATTATTGCGGGACAAGCAAAGAGTCATTGCGTTGCTTGGACGATTGATGATTTGTTGACGGAAATTTTGGCGCGAGATGTGAAGTTGGCTAAGAAATTTTATTTGTTGGAAGATTGCACTTCGCCGGTGGTTGTTCCAGGTGTTGTTGATTTTACGGAAGCAGCAGATGCGGCTTTTCAAAGATTCGCAGTGGCGGGGATGAATGTGGTTCAATCTACTCAGTTTGAGCTAGAATAAAGATAAGTTGGCAATAGGCTATGACTATGACCTCAGTATCTAATGATATGAATACCTTTGACCAAGTGCTAGAAACTGCTTTAAAACTAACCTACGAACAGTAGGAAATGTTGATTAAAATTCTAAAAAACCGCCACCGCGAAAGTCGCCGCGCAGAAATAGCTACAAATGCCCAACAAACCTTGGCTGATTTCCGTGCAGGCCAATTTCGACAGCAGTCAGCCGAGGAAGTCATTGCAGCTTTGGGCCAATATTTATCAACTGATTGATCGAATCTAACTTACCCAAAAAAATCTCTATAGCGGTTCTCAAGCGTGGTGAGGATAGCCCTAGGCCCTAGGCCCACGGATGCCAGGGGCACCTCCTATGAGAGCTCGAAATGCTATATCTCTCTCAGCGCTCTCTGCGTTCTCTGCGGTTCATTAATTCCTATAATCCAATTATTTGCCATCCAATCTCGGCACGCCTTCTAAAAAAGGGCCGCTCAACATTAATTCAGTGATCCTATCTAACTTGCCGCTGATTGGCAATTTTTTATCTGTTTGAAATCGCTCGATATCTGCTTTCAAATCGCCACTATTATATCCTGATTTTGTCAAAAAATCGATCGCCTGTTTGTCACTTAACAAGATATCGGCAGACCGAAAAATCGGCACATATTCATTCCGCCAAACTAAGGCAAAAGTTGCTCTGTCTAAATAGAAAATCTTGCCCCGCGCCGGGTCTCCAATGGCTGCTACACTGTCATTTATTCCTAGCAAAGCCACCGCGTGCGGCAGTTTTCGACCTCCATCAAACAGCCAAAATGCTAGCACTCCGGGGCGATTAATTTGCTGGATTTGCTCCCAAGTGGGCGCTAGTTCGATCGCATTTACACCCAACCCCCTCGCTGCTACAATCAACTGTGGCATCGCTTAACCTAAAATCAATAGTTTCAAGCATTCTCAGACTCAATTCTAGAAAATTTCTAGTTACTTAACGTATTCAGTACATCCTAGCCGTTGAGGATGCTTGCTTAAAAGAACAAATTTTCTAGTCAGTTTCTAGCAAGCAGTATCGCTGCAATAAAATACACCCCTGTAAGTGAGGGGTGTAAGCGGTCTGTCATTATTTTGTGTCAATCTCGCTATGCACGTGATTCGATTGAGAAAGGTTTGTGTCAATCTCGCTGTTGACAAGCTAGTCTGCTTGCGACCGGTCGATCGGAGGGTTAAGAAAGCCATCATGCTTAACCAGTCCTAAGCAGACTAGCTCGACTAACCGGTCAACAGCTTGACTCATATTCCCAGTCAGTTTCAGAACAGCGACAGTTTTTGGCTTGAGTGTCAGGTTTACCCGGACGGCATTCTTGCGGTTGCCACCGGGTATAAGATTGTCGAGAGATTTAGGGTTTACTGGCATTGTAGGAATCCGTCTGTTCTGAAATTTTCATTATTGATTGCGATCGCGCTAGCGTATCCAACGTTTAATATTTCGCAGCGCTCTATGCTGCTTAAGCCCGGTGTAACAGAATAACTAACTATTATTCCCGTACATATTATTCCCGTATCATTGACATAAAATACCTTTTGAAAATAGGGTAACGGCGAGGCATTAGACCAACCCGCTTCAGCTAGTTGTTGGCCGACGGCTTCTGCTTCTCTATCGATATAAATGTTGGTCACTCTGTCGGTGTCTACGTACATATGGGATTGCCCGGTACACCAGTCTGTCAAATACCGGTAAGGAAGTTTTAGCGCTTCGGCATAGCCATAGTCAGCAAAATATTCTGCCCAATTTCTAAATCCAATTATTGCATTATCAGCAATTTCTTCGTTTAAATCGTCGTAGTAATCAGAGAAATTTACAACAATGGCATCGAATTTAAACTTAATCGGTAGATACCACGCTTGCGCCCACACATTACAGGTATCTACATTTATGCACTGTTGCGGGTAGTAAGTATCAGAGGAGATACATTCAAAACCTAATTTGCAATTATTCATCATTTAAACCATCAATAAAGTGTACCCAAAATTCACCATCATAGGCACAGGCTCTCCGGATTAAATCGTATGAATAGTGCAAGTAAGCACCGCTTGCGGTCGTATCATAGCCATCAGGGAACCACTCACCATAGGGATCATGAACGATTAAACCCGTGTCATCATAACCAACAACCACAACGATGTGTCCAAAACTTGTAAAGTAGCCGTGAATTATACAAGGTAATTCACTATTTAAATGTTTCACGACTTCCTCAATTGTGGCGTTAACCTTGAACACTGACTTAGTATTGAAAACTTTCATGATTTTTACTAAGTCACTGGGTACGTGCCTATTTAGCCCCAAACCTTCCATTTCTTCATAAATTACATCTTCGAGTTGTACTGTTTTATTGATGTTAGGAACGTCAAGCATAACGGCGGGATTGATAAACTCGATTACCATTGCCACACTGGTAACATTGCAAGCGCCGTAAGGATTAAATAGATTGTCGAGTTGTGATTTATACGGTACGTTAAGTTTTATCATTTTTGCTTCCACCTTTTGAGTGTTTATTTGATTTACACCCCTGTAAGTGAGGGGTGTATTTGTGAAACATTACCAACCTATCTGTTCATCTGGCGGTTTAGAGTTAGCGCCAGTACCCGAAATTACTAATGGTGGATCGCCCTCTATTTCTAGGGCTTTCTTTAAAGCGATACGCATAAATTGACTTTTTGTCAATCCCGATCGCAGTAGCGCTAAAAGTAACTTGTCGTGGTCACTATGTTCGCAATCAAAACTAATTGTTACGCCCTTGTGATGTCTCTTTTTTTTCTGCTTATTTCTGGCTTCTATTAATTGAGCCTCAATAAGTGTCAGTCTTTCTTCGAGAGTTAGTTGCTGTTGAGTCATATTCCTCAACCTAGCTGTTCCTTCAAGACATCAAGGCAACTTGTGTTTGAATTCGACTCTTTCGCTTTAAGTAACTCCATTTCCAGCGCCTCAATTTCCGCCTTGTAGTTTGATTCGATGTCACTACATTGTTGCTGCCATTTGTCGGAAAGCTCCAAGGCTTCTTCTAAATCTTTTTCAAGTTCAGAAGCACGTTTGGCTTTAATATTTCGCATCGCAACCATAGCGTTGTATTTTGTAGTCAAATTGTTGCATTCTGATTGCAATTGCTCAATAACAGCTTCCCTTTCTTTTAAATCTGAAATCAAGCAATCAACCGTTATCTGCAATCCGCAGATGACACTAGCTAATAAATCCGCCCTGGTCACTTTTGCTTTAATGCGATCGATGTTTGTCATTTAATATTTACCTGGTGATTTGTTCTATTTACACCCCTGTAAATGAGGGGTGTAAATACTAAATGTGTGGACTAGGTTCTAACTCGGATATCACTTAAGTGACACCCTCGGCAAGGACGGTATAGGTAACAATCAAAGCGCTTACCATTCTTGTCGCCTTCGCGTGACATTCCTTGATAGCGCCAAAATTGCCCTTTACTAACTATCGTTTGAGGGTAGGTTAATTCGGTTGATTTAACCCTATAAAACGACTTTTCCAGTTCAGAAGTTTTCAGGCAAACAAGAATCACATCAAAACCTCGTCGTCCTCGTCGTCCTCGTCGAAGTCAATATTATTAACCTGTAACTCGCTAGATTCAAAAAAATCTAGTAAAGCTTGAAGTGGGTGAATCCACACAAGTGCAGATTGTTTTAATTGCGATACATCCCCGTCTGACTGTGGAGCGTCCCATTGCCACAACCAAGTCCCCGTTTCTGGAATTTCCACCAACCTTAAAGGAATATTGGGCGAGGAGTTGATTTTTTTGATAAAAGTCGAAATATCCATATTTTTTTTGACCGTGGGTAAACAACATAGTTTAAAGTCAATTTCGGACTCTACAAGATTTATAGATTCCTCGACACTCTCTGCATCCAGACTGAAAGTAATCTAGATGAGCCAAGTTCCAAACCGAGTTTAGATTTACACAGATTTCTAAATTCTGTAGTAGCTATCTCAGGGCTTAATTCGCTCGACAACCACATAAAAAAACTAGCGAATTCACTAAATTTCTGAGGTTGCTCTAAAAAATCGATAATCATTGAAACTTTTGCTGAATCTTCAGAGTAAGGGAAAGTACAAACCATGTACTCTAGCGTAGTATTTTCGGTATCGTTCATTTGTTGTTTTTATTAATATAAATGTAAACAATCGAGCGCCCCTCTTTTTTGGGTACAAAACCTACTTCTTTTAAGATTTGGTGAACCCGTGTTAATTTAGGACGTTCTATTACGCCTTCGACAACAAACGATTCTATAGCTTCTTTTAGGTGTCGTGGCGTAACTTGAATTGTAGCGCTAGCGCTTAATTGATTCCAGTCACTTTGTGGAAAACCAAGGATACTTTCTAGTGCAGTAATTATTGTTTTTTCCAAAAAAGTTAACCGTTTTATATTGGTGGCATCCAACCATCTGGTCGTATCCTCAATGCAGTCGATTAGGGAGTTCCAACAACCGATAGTTAAACCCGTAACCAATACGTCAAGTAATAAAGTCCAATGTTCTCTACTGTGCCTTGGTGGTTTTTTGATTAACCCTAGTAATTCCTCCTTGTACTTTACTTGTGTTTCCCAGTTAGAGGGGTTTTCCCAGAAAAGTTTAATTGCCGTTTTAAATTGATGCCAGTTGATTTCGTGAATATCTAAGGCATCACCTAAATTGACAGTTTTGGTAGTGCGAATAGTTACAGCACGACGGCGTAATTCTTGGCTTTCTAGTTCCCACACAGTCGTATAAACTTTACAACAAAACGTTTTAAACTCAACATTCTTGCCATCCCCGGCGGAAATGTAAGTAGTATCTGTCTCACGATTGTAACCATTCAAGAAAGATGCTAGATACTCATCTTTTTTAAATGAATCTTCATTCAAGTTATCGATGAGCAGTAGGCAATTCTTTTCTACTTTTTTATTGCCAGGGTCAACCCATCTAATTAGGTTGATGTGGTTTTTCAAACTTGCGCCCGTACTTTGTCCGCTGATTAATGTTTGACCGGATAGCTTAGATAAAGCAGTTAATAATTGTGACTTACCGCTTCCAGGCTCTCCAATGATTTGAACTATCGGCAAAATATGGCACAATACAGAGGGAAGAGCACTCACGCTAGCTAGGAATTTATATTCCCATTTTGTAAGTCCAAACGTAATACTTGCTAGCACATTTGCTAAATCTAAGCCTAATGCTCGCTGATTATCGGATAACAAGTTTAAACCTGTATTATCTCTTTCTAGCGCCAATCTACGGGCGAATTCGTGAATTTTTTCTGGTTCAGATTCGCCCGTAGATTGGCTAATTTGCTCGTCGGTCATTTGGTATTTGCTCCAATAATAAATGCAATCGTCTCAAGCGCGCTCGTTAGCGCTCGTGTCACCGCTTCAGGCTGTTTAACGTCGGGATTTGCCAAATACATAGCCTGTAAATGTAAGTCGAACAGGTCTTTGAATTCAAACCCTGACGCTAGCTCCTGTTTAATAAAAGCTAATCGAGCTAGCAATTTTTCTGATTCCGATTCGGGTTTAACATAGTTGTTGCTGTATGTTTTTTTACCCGCACCAACCCCTGCATCAGCAGCTAATTCTTTTAAATCGGTTTCAGTGATTGAAGTTAACTCGTTAATTGGTTCGAGTGCTACAACTTGAGCGTTAAGCCTGTCACACTGGCTGTATAAAAACTCTTTCTTAGTGTCATCATCAACCTTTTGTACTTGCTCGATTAACTCGAAAAACATCGGATTGATCCAAGGGCAGATTCGTCCTTTAAATTTAGAAAAGAGCTTTGTTTTACTGGCTAGTAATTCGTAAAGATGTTTCTCGCCATTGCTCGGCTCTGTGTCCTTGTATTTACGAAGGTCACGATCATATTCGGGTTTTTTGGATTTGTATACCTTAAAAATGACCTTCTGTCCTTCTGGTTTCCAATTAGCATCTTTGTAATTTTTGTAATTTACAAGGCTTTCTAGAGCGCCTAAACAGGTTATACAGGTATCGGTAATGTCAAGGTATAATTCCGAGAATGTCATCAGATCTGAATTTTCGGGTTGATTAAAGTAAAGCGTATCAAAGCCAGTGCCGTCTTTTTTTGTGCTTACGTTGATTGTCATTTTTGTCTTTGTTTGGTGAATACAGGTGCTTATTCAATTTACACCCCTGTAAGTGAGGGGTGTATTTACATAATGTGTGATTGGAGCGGTTTTTGGTAAAATCAATTGACTTTTTGAATTGATTTTAGGTAAGCTTTTAAGAGGCTTTGGCGTGTTAGAGCAAAGTCAATATCTGCATCCTCTGCGGTACTCTTAATAGTCAAAAAAGCATCTACGCAGTCGTTAATAGATTCGGCTAAAAAGTCAGTAACGCTATCTACAAAAACATTGATTTGGTTCGGCTTGTTACTCAAGATATCTACAATCAACGGCGCTAAAACTTCTAGCAATTGATATGCTACAAACTGACTATCAAACGTTACAATTCGAGGTGTTGACTCCTTTAATTTTGTATTCTCACCATTGAGAATACAACGTTTTACGATGTCAACCGGCGCGTTCAAAATATCTGCATTTAGATTGCGGTTGTTTGGACTATGAACTTTTGACCAATGTATTTTTTCTGGTAATTCCATGTTTGTCTACATATTGAGCGTTTGTTGCAAGGTAAGCTCTTAAGTCAGCCAAGTTGAGTGATTGCGGATAGGCAACGCCAAAATAGCTCTGTCTTTTTTCGGACACAATAATTGTGAGCTTTCTAATTTCAGGTTTGAGTAATTCCATTGCTTGAAATTTAAGCTTAGCCGTAGGCGTTAAAACACCTTTAGCTTCTACGTAACAATTTAGATTAGGTGCAATTATTTGAAAATCAGCAATGTACCTAATAGCGCTGGAATATACCGTTTTTGGCTTCAGAAGGACTGAGCGATGCAAGTGAATGAACTCGTCGCTTATGTACTCCCTTAACGTTAGGTACACTTTGAACTCAAGTATGCTGTCAAATTTGACAATGTCGGGATCTCTACCTAGAGCGCCCAATGGGCGGTAGTCGAGAACCTTATTTAACCGACGGTCGTAATAGACAAACTTGTTATTAAATTTGTTAGCCATTAAATACAAAACCAATCAGCTATCAAACTTTGTGCGATATTGGTAAAAGTTTGATAGCTGATTGGTTTTGTATTATTTCGTTACATTTGATTTTAGAATTGTAAAGTTTTGTTACAACCTACTTGACAAGCAATTTTTTAAATGGTTCTATTAAATAACAGGTTTCAAAACAACAAAGGATAATTTTAGGGCGGGTTAATTTGGGCGGGAATTATTATTATAATATAATATAATAATATATAATATAATAATATATAATATAATAATATATAATATAATATAATATATACACTCACATATTTATAAAATACACCCCTGTAAGTAAGGGGTGTAAATTGAATATGCAAGCAATCACTTAAATAAAATCACTTTACGTTTAACCAATTGGATCGGCTTGCTTTTCAGTGTTAGCTTCAAAACTGCTCTGTCAAAAATCACATCGACTACAGGGCGCTGTTCTGGTAGTTCTACCTTGTCACCCAATACTGTTACTGTGCGTACTTTGTACTTTGTATTAGACGTGCTACCAGACAAATGAAAGCTATTCTTATCCGGTACTAAATCAACAATTTTAAGGATTGCTGCAAATAAAGCTATGCCAGCGGTTTTATTTTTACATAAAGCCCAACCTTCCAAGCCTTGTAGTCTAGGGATTAATCCGCTGTAGCTTAAACAGCTTTTTCCTTTTTCCCATTTGTACTCGGTATCGCCAAAAACAGTTTTAATTTTTTTAGCCAATTTGCCAACATCAGCGGGCATTAACTTTTTGGCTAAATTTAGCGCTGCTATTTCATCACTGTCTGTATATCCGGGTAATCGCAGGCGCTTTAAGCTTACCGCCCCTGTTTCTGATACAAAGTACAGCTCAATCAGTGGTAAGCCCGCTAAGGGCGGTTTACTTCCCTTACCTGATGTGATACCGCCGTCCCCCCCTAGTTGATATCCTATGGCGTTAATATGCTTTATTAAGTCTCTATCGGTTCCCGACAGGTCATAGTAAGTCATTTTATCTTTAGCATCGGGATAGTAGCGAATCCAGCGCCCTATGTCGCTTTTATCTTTTGGGGTGATGTCAGTAAATTTCGGCTTAGTCCATTTACTCAATTCTTCTTTTTTTTCACGATCGGGCGGTTTACTGAAATTTTCCCACCATTCATCGAAATCAATTCCGCCCGTTTGGATAAGTTCACGGATAGCAAAAAGTAAACTAGGTTCCTCGGTCGTGAGCTTTAAATCGGACGCGCTAGCTTTCGGTGTCTTGCCAGTAGCCATATTATTTTATTTCAATCCTATTGTATGTATATCGTGAATGAAGCAACGGCGCTAGATATAGCTTAATATAAAAGTCAAAACCCTATAGGTTTAGTGCAGGATGTAAAGGGGTCTACGGCTAAATTTGTAGACTATTGTTTGATTAGTACAACTTTGGGCATAACTAATGGCGCGATTAAAGCATCTTGATAGAATTGAGCAATACAAGTTAGAAAAAATTGCGTTGGACGCATATAATGCCAAGAGTCAAGCGGAAAAAGCAGTCGCTTGGAAAGCGTCTCTGAATGGCAAAAAAACTAACAGAGGGACTCAAATCGGATATATTCAACCATTCGGTGCTAAAAGTAACTTTTGGTTTGAGGCAAATGTACTAGCTTTACCTACTGATGCCCCTACCGCATTAGAAGAAAGCGAAACAGCACTAATAAATGCTGTTGTTACTGCTGTTATTGGTGCTGCTACCAAACCAGTTATAACAACTCGCCCAGTCGGCGCTACCGATGTGGTCAAAAAAGCAAAAAAAATCCATTTTGCAAAAGTCGTGGTAACGGTCACAAAAGGTACAATCAAAGATGCCACAAGTCGGTTTACCGGCCGGAAGTACAGTTTACCGGAAACAGCTAGTGTTAGCTGTCCTTTTGGGGCTATAACTGGTGGTAGTGATACTGAACCAGCGGTGCGAATCGGACTTTTGACAGCCATTCTTGTCGCCTTGCCTGACGCAAAAGTCCGATTCATTCCACAAGGTTTTGTCGGATAATATGCAATTTAACTTTAGTGAGGATAATTGGGCTCAAGTCTGGAATACATCTCTTGTATTAGGTGATACAGCAACTTGTCCAATCCTGTTATCCTCACCATGTATTGCATTGTTAATGTCAGCGCCCCTCGTAAACAATGTTTCTGAATGGTATCTAGGAGCATACATACAGCGAGAGGTATTTAGCGGATTAACAGTAGGCGGCTCCCCAGATGCAAGGTTAGATGGTTCGCGTAAACTTTATTTGAACCGACTTCAAATATTCACTTACCCTACCATCTGCGAATATTCATTAAAGGCGAATTGTAGAGCCTATGGTGGCGGCGTGCAACTATTGTAGCGCGACACGCCGGGGATATGAACTAAATGACAACTAAAGAATTGTTAGAAATCATCATTCTAGTAATTGGTGGTGGTGGTGCCGCGAGTGCGGGTGCTTTTGCTTTTGCCATAAACAGGCACAACATTCAGCTAGAAAAACACATCAACAATCTAAAAAAGTTAGAGCTTGCGATTAATCAACAAAGCTTTACCGCTGGAAGAAAACAGCAACAAAACATAGACAGCATACTCGTTCAGGTAGGGGTTTTACAGTGCGACATTCGAGATATAAAAGGAGTTTTGATTCAGCAAGGATTACTGCACGATCGGGCGGGATTCCCTGAAAAAAATATCCCTAAGCGTACCGATTGGTCTATCATCGAAGACGCTTGAGCTAGGATATGTCCTAAAGTGATTAGATGAGAACAAAGCACACATATTCAATTTACACCCCTCACTTACAGGGGTGTATTTAGTAAATATACAATATGGCAACGATAACACCGGGTACTGGATCGACAATCAACTCGACTACAATCGAAGGGCAATTATGGCAATTGATACACTTCATTCAAAACGCGGAGCGCGCTACATCCGAAATTGAACGTTTTACGGCTACTAAAGATGATGATTTTATTTTAGATGGTGACTTTACTCTACCTGGTACGGCTACATTCAATGCTAGTACGGGAACATTTACAGATGTAGCATCACCATATTTACCGGCAGCAACATTCAATGCTGGTACAGGTGGAACAATCAAAGGGGCGACATTTAGCCAATACTTTATTGATTGCATGAAATACTGCTGTATCTGGCAAAATAACGGCTCTAAAAATCCTCAAAGTCTCAAAAATGTAACCTTAAGTTTCGATTTCCAACTTATGGAATATAAAGGAACATTTAAGCTCCCTTACACCACCGTATTGGGTACTGCCGGCTCGATAACTGAAACCGCCACGGAGTGGCTAACAACTTAAGATTATGGCTGACACAAAAATTAAAACTTACGGTGTGACATTAGAGGACACAGCTTTAGCTTTCAGTACCGCCGGCGTAACTGCTGGTAAATGGTTGCAATCTGCCGCGTCTGACGCTTGGAGTGCTATTAAAAATGGCGTGCAGTCTGCCATTGATTTGGGGAAGCGTATGTTTGAAGGGGGCAAGGAAGTCTTGAAAGCGATCGCCAGAGGTGACCTAAAAATATTCTTAGATTGGTTCAAAGATGATCCAAAATCTGCCATTGCAGGGGGTGCAGCCGTCGCTGTCGCTGGCTGGTTTATCGGTACTGCTGTAGCGGGTTCCGGCGCTGCGACAGCAGTAGGTAGTGCTGCGAGTAGCGCTTATGGTGCATTAGCAACAGCTACTACGGTTGCGAGTACGTCCATCAGTTCGATGTGGGCAACGATTGGCGGTATTCGTTTTGGCGGTGTAGCGCTAGGTCTGATGTTACCGACCTTACAGCAAGCTATTGTATCAGGAACAAATACTGTTTACAATCTTGACTGGCAACAGTCAGATGCCAGTATTTTAGCGGAACTGGAAAGTAGTTATCTAAGTTTTTTAAATAATGTGGGAGAATCGACGGGTAGGTTGTTGGCAGGCTTGGCATTGGGAGGTGGCAAGAAAAACCCTAAATTAAATTTAAATATCACTGCATCAGCGGCTTTAGTGATTACAGCTCGACAAAGCGGCTCTGAAATTGAGGAGGAATTGGTAGAAGAATTAACGCAGCTTAGTAATACTTTTATCAGGTACGCTACCAATCTCGCATCAAAATTAGGCTATCTTGAGATTAGGAAATTTGCTAGAAAAAATATCCGTACTGGCATTAGAGCAATTGATAATATGATTGCAAGCTGGGGAACACAAGAAGGTGGGAGTTGGTCGATCGCGCAAGCTGTTGACAAAAAAGTTGAAGAAATCACAGAAAGTAACGCAGCAGCGGGTAACTTTTTAGAAGGATTGATAGAAGGTTTTGGCGACGGATTCAGTGACTTTATAATAATGACATGACAATTACAAAAACATTTCCATTAACACTCAATACTTCTACGTCCGCATCGACAGTAATCGAGGTAGCGCATTTTCGAGATATCTTGATTGAGTCGGGTGATAGCGTAGCCATTTATTTGGAAGCGATGTTTTGCAACATATCGCTCAAAAGCTTTCAATTGATGAGATTCCCAGATTATGATGGTGATGAAAACGACGCAGAGCGTTTGAGTAAATTCACTGAATCAGAGTTAAAAAGTCAAAAAATTGGGTTAAGAATTTTAACCCGTAAAAATAATGCAGGCAATTGGCGTGAGCGCGCTGAAGTAATCTTAACTAATGCCGGACGTAAGTCCTACTTTGACTTACTAATCCCTTATCTTGCAAAGGCTCAAGTTAAACTCTTAGAATACAATGACTCACTCGGAGTACAACTTATTGATTATGGCAACGGTTTACTAAAAGAAAATGATTTTATTGAAATAGAATGTGCTTGTAGTGTACAAATTGAAAAAAAAAATGATGTAGAAGCGCTTACTGCACGACTTGCGGCATTAGAATTAGCGATACAGGATAGGTTGATTAATTTACCCGCTGGTGTTGTGTTAGGGCGTAATGGCACTACAGGTACGGTGCAACAAATACCACAATCACAATTTGCGACTCCCGCAAGTATAGATGCCAAAATATTAGATTTAATTGGTGGCGCACCAGGGGCGCTGAATACTTTGATTGAATTGGCAGCGGCTCTAAACAACGATGCCAATTTTGCGTCTAGTGTGGCTAATGCTTTAGCTACAAAAGCACCGTTAGCATCACCAGTGTTTAGTGGGTTCACCACTTTAGGCGATAATGTAGCTATCAAGGTGAAAAGGATTACTGGTACTACGGCAGCAAGCCAAAATACTTATGTATCGCTAGCACACGGGATAAATCCAAGTAAAATTATAAGTTTTCATACTATAGTCAATTATAGCCTTGGAAGTTTCATGCCACCGGGTGTAACCTATTTTTTGGGATTTCAATATGATTCATATATAGATAATTCAGTTATTATAGTGGTTAATAGTCTAAGTAACAGCGGTGCTATTTTAAGCAAGCCTGTTAGTGTTTTAATATTTTATATAGCCTAGTTCACGATAGTGGTACTCAGGAACTACCCTGAACTTTTGCCAATAGTTCTAATCCCACATTATGTAAATACACCCCTGTAAATGAGGGGTGTAAATCAAATATGTATGAAAACACCTATTAGAGATAGACCAAATATTAGAGACAGCAATCCTCGCGATCGCGCCAGGGCTGATTCAAAACCTGAACCCAGCCAGGGGTACGGGCTACCATTTCTAGGGATAACAAAATCAGACGAGTTAGGCGCTCTAGGCGGTGTCGGCATCAGGGGCGATGTGTCTATTTACGTGCCCGTAGAAGTACCTGTGCAGGTAATATTTAATCCCGTAACTGAATCGGTCAAAGTAGCGGCGGGGTTCGATATAGGCATCGCAAAAATAAAATTAGGCGTTACCGCACAAAATACTGACCAAGGTGGAGCAATACAAAATTCGTCTTTTGGTGTTGGATTCCTAGGATTTGGCGTGAGCGCCGAAGGTACAGGAACCGAAAGCAGTAAATTGGGTGTGAGTGCTTTTGGATTTGATGTCTCGATTGCCAACGACAAGGACGGCAGAATATCCATTAGAATCGGTTTTGGTGGAATACCAGGTTTTGAAGTTGGTGTGACGTTTACGCCGGACGGGGGAGAAATAGAAATCACTCCTACACCAACACCGGCGGAGCCTACTACAGGGGATTTTCCTGTACCTTCCCACTTGGTTGGGTGTGACGTTTACCGAAAGCTTGTTGCACAGGTGCAAAACCAAATGAGACGCAGTATTCCCGATGCAGGAATTCCACTTTCGGGATATGGACGTATTGAAAAAACAGCTTTTTTTAGAAACATCAATCTACCTTACTCTGAATACAAGACTTATGATACATCAGAAGGAATTGGGCGACTCTCCTTTTATGAGGCGACAAACTACAAACGTTTTTTTTATAGAGGTGATGTTTTTAACTTTCTGGACGCTGATAAAAGTAAAGTCTACGGAAAAACAGTTAATTTAGGTAGAGAGGCAACAAAAGCAGAAATAGATGCAGCGCTAGCTGCCGCTCCTAGTGTACTCTATGAAGAGTATATAGTTGAATTCGACTATTATTGCGATCCGAATCAGCAACCTTTTTCACCTCCATCTACCCCCTCTCCTTTACCAAACTACCCACAAAATTATAAGCCTATGAACTGCTGCGACAAGGTTGATGAAATCTACAAATATCTAGGAATCGGCAAGTTTAAATCTAAAAAGTTTAAATTGAGTAACGCCTTTTTGGTACCCGGTGGTAAGGGCAATATTGAAATTGAGGATTATTACGAACTCACAGAAGCATTATTTAGAATGCTTGCTAACGGGCTAATTATTAATCCAGAAGCATCACCTAACGGTACACCCTGGAAAGTAGCTAATGCTAGCGCTTGGGCTGCGCAGATGTACGAGATGGCAGCCGAAAGCATGAGCGATGGTAACTCATCGCAGAAGGTAGAAATTGCGCTTATGATGCAATTAGCTCAGATTATGAAGGTGCTAGCCGAAACCGTTAGAAAAGTTGAATTTTTGGCTGATGCAACCGGTTACACCCCAGTCGTTAACACCGAGGAAGTACCGATATGTTTCACGATTTACGAAGGTCACAAAGGTTTCGGCAAAAAAGACAAACAAGTAATTGATGTATCGCAAGCAAAAACAGATGAACAGGTAGAGAATACAATTTTAAAAATGTTAAACCCTTCTAAAATACCTATCACAAAGTGGGAATTTGACCCGAATAGTATTTCAATCAAGAAAACACTAGACGCAATGTAAGAAAAATGGCTAAAAAAAGTAGTGTTACAAAAACGCTTATCAGCCGTCGAATGGCTGCAAAGATTGAGGAAATAATTAGAATTAAGGAGTTGGATATGTTACTAGAACGTCGTAATCTAGGCTTAGAACCTACAGGGGATATGAAGGATTTTGTTAAGGATTTAGTTAAAAAGTTAAAGTCTGCCAAGGCGAAAAATAATGACAGATAAAATGTTGTTAAGGATAGTATTGTCGAGCTTGTGCCTATGTACCATTGCTTGCTGCATGAGTATCGTTGTATTGGTGTGTTCGCGACAAGCTGTATCACCTGAACTAAAAGAGCTTACGCTTGCATTTATCGCTGTATTAGCAGCCTTTGTAATGCCATCACCACTAAGGGGTAATAGGTAAGTATAGATTTATACAGTGATTTTTACTTCAACCGTAATAGCCGTAGTTTTGTTCGGGTTTAGCTTGTTAGCGGAAGTAAAAATTGATACGCTTAGACACAAAAAAAAGCACCCTGTTAAAGGTGCTTATTCAATTTACACCCCTGTAAGTGAGGGGTGTATTTATGAAATACGTAAAGGTGAGCAAAAATTAGATTTCAGGCAAGGTTGCCGATCGATCGATATCAAGGTAGTGCTTCATGATTACTTCCGGGCTGTTACCGCAAGCGTGAGCTAGCAGCAGTAGCGCGGAGGTATTGTTGTTGCAAGCGTGTGCAGTAAGCGTGATGTAAGTATGTCGCATATGGTAGGGCGGGAGATAGTGATTTAGATTCCCTTCCTCCACTAGGCGTGTTACTACACCGGGGTAATAGTAGGTTTTCCCTTTGTAATTTGTGGTTGTGTGTAACCACAGGTTTAATTGTTGAATAGAATTCCAGCATTGACCAGCAGCTTGTACGAAAACTAAATCGGTTGGTTTAGTATCAGCAGGCTTGATCCTATCCAATAATTCTATTAACTTGCCCGCCAACGGAAACAATCGAATTTCTTTAGTTTTTGTACGTTTGGTGATTTTATATCGACCGCAATAGCTTTTGCTAAATCGAATAATCCCACGCTCGAACATTACATCTTGCCAGCGCAATGCAAAAGCCTCAGAAGGTCTACAGCCCGTCCGAAATGAAAATTCAATCAATGGAGCGATTTGACGTTCACTAGCTTTGTCTGATTCGTAAAAAGCTTTGATGATAATATCGCGCTCTTTTTTTGTAAAAGCGCGTTTATCGCGCTCTTGTTCATCTTCGATGGCATCCTGTATTTGCCACCATTCGATTATCTCTCCGGCATCGCTCACAGTTGATTGATATTTTTGTTTGGGGTTATCACCTACTTTTTTGTGTGCATCAAAGAAGGGATTGACTTCAGGTAAGTTCAATTTTGCTAGTTGTTTAGCCCGGACAAATGCCTCACTGAGGGCTAGCAAAGTTAACTTAATGTTGCTTTTGCCGTTTGGGGCTTGCAATATTTTTTCTACACATTCAGCCCCTACCGGCATATCCCAAATTCCTAATCCTGTATCATCAAGGTTTTTTCCGCTTTTAAAGCGCTTTACTCCCTTGATAATGTTTGTATAGGAAACCTTGTATCGCCCTATAAAAGTAGTTGGCTCGACCTGAGTTTCTTTCCAGACCAAGTAATCCTCCCACATTTCACCTACTGTTATCTCAGGTTCTAACTGAGCCATACCAGGCATCTGGATTATCTCAGCCATTTTAGCGTATTTACCGCCCCCTAAGCCGTACTTGGCAAGGGTAGGGTCGAACAACTTATCCCATTCTGGGTGGTCTAAATCACTCTCTATTGCGATCGCAATTTGAGCGGCACGTTTACGGTCATCAGGGTTATCCTTATAGCCGTACTTACCTATCCCTAGGCATTTTGGCTTGCCGTTGAGTGATTTACCGTCCAGTGCCTCCCATAAAGCGCTGTGCCGCTTAGGAAAACGCAGCGCCAGACTTCCTTTGTCACCATAGATCACCACATCACAATCCAACTGGGGGCGCTTGTCAGCTCTCATTTGATATTTCTCCTGAAACTATTGATTTATCAAGGTTCTGTGTTTCTAGACATTTTCTAGATGTGCAACCCGTTACCGGGTCATTCATGCTATGTGTATGCCTAGAATCATAAGGATAGCAGGTTTTGCACAGACAATCAACTGTGGCATCGAAGTGCCCAAACGACTCGTACCCGCCAAACGCGCCACGCTAGATTCCGTCGCATCCATTCCCCAACGTCTCAAAACTGTGGCTAGCGCCGCCGGTGCACAACTGCTGCTAGAAGTTTGCCGAAATACACCGTTTGGTTGCAAATTATTAATTAAATCATCATAAATTGGTGCGAGAAAATAAGCCTCAGCGCTGGTAAATCCGCCCAATCCCAGCAAGCCAATTAAAATTATTGCGATTACTTGCGATCGCGCCGTCAGCCAACTTATACTAAATCCAATACCGCAGACTCCCATCAGCATCACCCTGAGCAAAGTCCAAGTAACCTGCATCCCGTGCACGCGCCACTCGATCGGCAAAGCAGGCATTTGCGGCAGATTTAGAGCCAGCAGCAGCAAGCCAACATAAAAACCTAAAAACAGCAGGGCGATCGAATTGTGGCCCTTAAACAAATCGTTAGCCGTCACTCCCGATCGAACTAACACCTTCCCGAATCGCATTCCCCAGACAAACAGCACCGAACCCAGCACCAGCGTTACAACTATTTCCATAAGTTCAGAATATGGTCGCTTAACTAGGTTGTAACACGCACGCGCGATCGGCAACTCCTGACTCCTGCTCAATAATCAATCCGTGTATCCGTGACTTCCGTCTCGTGCATTCCTTCAACCAAACCTAAAAGTTGCAAAATGTCAATGGACTCCATCGACTTTTCCCCACCTTAGCCACCAAGTCCCAAACAAGATTTAGCGCCGGAAATAATTCCCCAAATTTATGGGAACAAACGGACACATCCCTTGTAAGATCGATCTAAGTCACAGCCCGTTAAAGCAACCAACAAACCATTAGCTAGCTTAATATATTCACGCTCCAACGAACGGGGAGTTGTATTAAGCGCGCCTATTGAGGAGCGATAACAGCTCGTCAGACTCAAGAGCAAATATTCAGGAAAAATCATGCCAGCAATAGCCGCCAACGATGTAGACGTAGCAGAGCAATATTGGCACTACCTAGAAAGATCGAAGGTTGCAACTATCTTAGAAACCAACCTAGACAAAGGTTTAGAACCGAGCGAAATTGCCAGTCGCCAACAAAAATTCGGTCCCAACGAACTAACAGTTAAAGCCGGCAAACCCGCCTGGTTAAAATTCATCCTGCAATTCAACCAACCACTGCTAATTATCTTGCTGAGTGCAGGTTTAATCAAAGCCGCGATCGGAGAATGGCTAAACGCCAGCGTAATTTGGGGCGTAACAACCACCAACGCTACTATCAGTTTTATCCAAGAAGCGGGAGCCGAGAAAAAAATCGAAGCCCTAGCCAAAGCTGTCACTACGGAAGCTACAGTGATTCGGGGTGGCAAAAAATTAAGAGTTCCCTCAAAAGAACTTGTGGTAGGGGACTTAGTAACCCTAACTTCCGGTGACAAAGTACCGGCAGACTTACGCTTAATTAAAGTGCGCGACTTACAAATCGACGAATCGGGACTTACAGGGGAATCTGTTGCTGTCGAAAAAGAATTAGGACAGTCTGGAGACTTGGTTCTGCCGCAAGAAACGCCCCTCGCAGAACGGGATAACATGGCCTATGCCGGCAGTTTTGTAACTTTTGGCCAAGGTAGCGGCATCGTAATTGCGATCGCCAATAAAACCGAAACCGGCAAAATTTCCCAACTATTAGATCGACATATCGATCTCACCACGCCCTTAACCCGCAAATTCAATGAATTCAGTCAAAACTGGCTGTTATTTGTGTTGGGAATGGCAACCTTGACCTTTGCTGTTAGATTGGGCAAACCAGCGGCACCAGGAATTTCAGCCTTTAAAGAAGCTGTCGAACCAGCCGTCGCGCTAATTGTCGGTGCAATTCCCGAAGGCTTGCCCGCCGTCATCACCGTTACCCTCGCCGTGGGCGTTTCCCGGATGGCCTCTCGAAATGCGATCGTCCGCAAATTGCCCGCAGTAGAAACCCTAGGCGGCGCTACAGTCGTCTGTTCCGACAAAACCGGAACTTTGACGGAAAACCAGATGACGGTGCAAGAAATCTATTCCGGCGGCAAATCCTACTCGGTTACGGGTACGGGATACAGTCCCGAAGGCGAAATTCAACTCAACCAACTGCCAATTACTGTCAGTCAAGCTCCAACTTTGCAAGAATGTTTGCAAGCCGGAATGATTTGCAACGACTCTCACCTAGAATTCAAAGACGATAATTGGATTGTCGTCGGAGATCCGACAGAGGGAGCGTTAATTGCTGCGGGCAAAAAAGCCGAATTGAGCCCGCAAACTTTAGAAAAGTCAATGCCGCGGCTGGATTCAATTCCTTTTGAATCGCAGTTTCAATACATGGCGACGCTGCACCGAACTCCCACTGCCAAAATTTTGTACGTCAAAGGTTCAGTAGAATCAATTCTGAGCCGCTGCGGTTCCAGTCTCGATACTGAAGGAAATTCGCTACAAGTCGATCGCCAGTCAATTCACCACCAAGTCGATGAAATGGCAAAGCAAGGCTTGCGCGTCTTGGCTTTAGCGAAAAAGCCAGTACCCGAAAGCCAAAATTCCGTCGATCACTCGGATTTGGAGTCAGGGCTGATTTTCTTAGGGCTGCAAGGCATGATCGACCCGCCGCGGGCAGAAGCGATCGCCGCCGTCCAAGCTTGTCAAACCGCCGGCATCCAAGTCAAAATGATTACCGGCGACCACATCGCTACCGCCAAGGCGATCGCCCGCCGCATGGGATTCCGCAAAACCAAGCACCACAGGGAACTTGTAGCCTACACCGGCGCTCAGCTAGCCGACATGAGCAAAAACGAACTCGCCGAAGCTGTAGAAGCAGGCTCAGTTTTTGCCCGCGTCGCCCCAGAACAAAAGCTGCGCCTGGTAGAAGCTTTGCAGCAAAAAGGCGAAATCGTGGCGATGACGGGAGACGGCGTTAACGACGCGCCAGCCCTCAAACAAGCGGATATCGGCATTGCGATGGGCAGCGGTACTGAGGTTTCTAAGGAAGCCGCCGACATGATCCTTACCGATGATAACTTTGCGTCGATCGAATCTGCGGTGGAAGAAGGGCGATCGGTTTACAAAAATCTGCTCAAAGCAATTAGCTTCATTCTCCCAGTCAACGGCGGAGAATCGATGACAATTTTGCTCAGCACGCTCCTGGGCCGGGAATTGCCGATTTTGTCGCTGCAAATTCTCTGGTTGAATATGCTCAACTCGATCACCATGACTGTACCGCTGGCTTTCGAGCCGAAGTCACCGGGAGTGATGAAACAGCAACCGCGACCGGCAAACGAACCTTTGCTGACTCCAAATCGAATCAAGCGAATTATCGCTATTTCTCTTTACAACTGGACTCTGATTTTCGGAATGTTTGAATGGGTGCGCCAAGCCGAGTGGGGAACGATCCAACTCGCCCGCACGATGGCCATTCAAGCTTTGGTAATGGGGAGAATTTTTTACCTGTTGAGTCTCAGCCAGTTGCTGCCTTCTTTGATTGCTAAATTTAGCGGTTCTAAGGAACAAGTTAGCGGTGCTCCCGCCCTTGGTGTGGGAATTGTCGTGGCTGTGATTTTGCAGATCATCTTTGCTAATTCTCCGTTTGTCAATCGCATATTTGAGACGGCTCCGATGAATCTGGATCAGTGGCTGATTTGCTTCGGCGTAGCCCTACCGATGATCGGTGTTGCTCTGTCTGTCAATCGGTTCGATCCGCCCAACTAATCGAACTTGTAGGTACGGCAGCCCATTAGACTTCTGGCAAAAAGCTAGTCAAGAACAGTCATCCTGCCTGTTCCACAACAATTATGCCAGAGGTCTCTTAGTAATTTCGGGTGTCCAGAAACCTGGTTTCTTCAAGAAAGCAGGCTTCTCTGTTTTAGATCGAATCCGGGTGTATCGGAATAATAGCCTTTCGAGCGTAACATGAGGCGCTCTGGCGGGCTCCGCGGCCCCCGCGGGCATCAGTTGCCAGCGGTGCGTACCTCATTTTATTGAGAACCGCTATCTTATAATTGACTAACGGTTTCGCATTTTTAGCAATTATGTTTTCGCCACCGTTTCAATCGTGCAGGTGTTGTATAAGTTTTAGTTAATCAACAAAAAGATAGAGAGCGTGTGGGGCTTATTGGACTAAAGTAAAAAGCACGAACTATTTAAAGTAATGACCAATACAGCAACAGCATTTGATAAAATCTTCCGCGACAGCGAGGGCGAAATCGTTTTAGCTCAGCCGCCAAACCCACCGCTTATTCTATGGTTTGCAGCGAGTTTACTCCAACTGATTTTCACAACAGGCAAAATCCATGCAGGGTTAGACGCAGTAGCTTTTGGCTCCTTGTTTACTTGGGCGTGGCTGGAAATATTTGAAGGCGTTAATTATTTTCGCAGAGCGCTAGGTTTCTGCGTGCTTGTTGCTGCGATCGCGTCAAGAATCTGGTAGTCATTCTGAGTCTGCAAGCATAATTTTCGCGATCGCTCCCATGAAACGATCAAAAAGGGAAGTTCAACCTTCCCTTTTTTTGTATCTACTAACTCACGTGCGCCTCAATTAGTCAACCCGTCAAACACCCCTCTGAGCGCCGCAACCGCATCTTGCGTGCGCGCCCAAACGCTTTGATCTGGATCTTTTCCCGTCAGTTCGCCGGTGCCCAACACTTCCAGCACACCTTTGAGTTGCTCTTGATGAGCGCGATTTTTGAAATTCACCTGATTGAGCGGCCCGATCGCCTCTTTGAGGTCATCGCCCACAACCTGAGAGGCTTTGTGAACGATCGGCCCCGTCATCACTGTCTGGTGTTTGATCCGCTCGTGGGCTGATACCTTCTGATACACCGTTAACTCGCCGCCTTTCATCAGACGGTTTACCTGTTCGATGTACTGCTGAATCGTGTCTCTGGGCTGGGGCGAGCCTTCAAACTTGGCAAGAACGCTGTTGATGACTGTCAAGTCTTCCTAGTCGTCTTTGAGAAAATCGCTGAAACGATCGGCAATCTCTTTGTCGCTGCTTACGCTTGGCAGCAATTTCTGTTCCGTCGCAATTAACAATTCCTGAACTGCTTTCAGATCTGCTACCTCTGTCGCGATCGCGAGGCGCTTAGTGTCATCCAGTGTTGCAACCGTGATTTAACTATCCAGCCGGGAAGTCCCTCGGTATATTCATTCGGGATGAATCTTCGCGCAGCGCGAAGTACCCCGAATGAATTACGCCCGCGTGATGAAAGGCTCGTGAGTTGACAATTGCACCGCCCACGAGATACAAAGCGCAGCCAGCAGTAGACGGGCGGTGCATGAGGAAACGAACAAATTCCCTGTATTTTCCTTGCCTATCAGCTATGCTGTTACCAGCAACCTTAGTTACCGATAATGTATCAAGCTTACAAGTTCCGGGAGCATCTCACTTTTGCAGCCAAGCTAGAAATTGGAGGTAGGAGGCAGGAGACAGGAGACAGGAGGAAAGAGGAAGAAAGAAGGAGTCAAAAGAAGTCTTTTTACAAATATGAGATGCTCCCCAAGTTCCGATTATATCCAACAACCGAACAGCAGCAATATTTTGCTGGTGCATTTGGCTGTTCGAGATGGTTCTGGAATTACAGCCTAAATCTTTGTCAGGAAACATACAAGGCTACCGGTAAAGGGCTGAGTCGGGGCGCAATCCAAGGTTTACTACCTCAGCTCAAGAGCGAATATCCTTGGCTGAAGAAAGGTGCTTACTCGCAATCTCTACAGGTTGTTGCCCTAAATCTGTCTGTTGCATACCAGAATTTCTTTGAGAAAAAAGCTGGTTTTCCTAGCTTCAAATCAAAGCATGGACGGCAATCCGTCAGCTATCCTCAGAATGTCAAGGTAGGTGAAAAGTCTATCAAGCTACCTATCATTGGTGAAGTGAATTGCAAAATACATCGCACTTTTGATGGCACAGTCAAGACTGTTACCGTATCTAAGAACCCAGATGGGAAGTATTTTGCTTCTATCTTGGTTGATGATGGTATTCCGAGTGTAGAGACTACACAAAAAGGCAAGGCAATTGGTTTAGATGTAGGCTTGATTGACTTCTGTGTAACCAGTGATGGCAGTAAATATGTCAATCCTCAGCATCTCAAAAGACACAGCCGTAACCTCAAAAGGAAACAACAGAAACTCAGTCGTCAGCAAAAAGGGAGCAATACTAGACACAAGGCTAGAAGATTAGTGGCTAAAGTCCACTCAAGAATCAAGCGTGTTCGCGAAGATTTTCTACACAAACTATCCCGCAAGATAGTAAACGAAAACCAAGTCATCGCCGTAGAAAATTTAAACGTCAAAGGCATGGTACGCAATCACTGTATAGCTAAATCAATTAGCGATGCTGGGTGGGGGATGTTCGGAACAATGCTCAAGTATAAAGCTGAAAAAGAGGGCAAAATCTATGTTGAGGTTGACCGATTCTTCCCTAGCTCCAAAACTTGCAATAATTGTCTGCACAAAGTATCTGAAATGTCATTGGATGTTCGTCATTGGGATTGCCCTAGTTGTAAATCAAGAAATGATCGCGACGTGAATGCGGCAAAAAATATTAGAGATGAAGCCTTGCGGTTTTTGGCATTAGGAATTAGTGCTACTGCCAGTGGAGGGAATGTAAGTCGTGGTGGCAAGATTTCGGTCTTGTCGGACGCGGTTCCTTGTGAATCTGGAAGCCCCCGTCATAGCGGTACTCCGCTTGACGGTGGGTAATTCACAGAATGCAAGAGCTAGCTTTGGGAGCGATATTTCGGGTGAAATTTTGATTGGACAGGCTTGGCAATTTAGCCTCGCTCCCGTACAATTCCCCACAGGGGAGCAGATTAATTTAGGTGAAGCTAGTCTCAGCTAGAAATCCCGATCGCACCGCCCACTCTAAGTTTTAGAGATTGTAAATAAATATAGAACAGAGTAAAACCAAATGAATGCTTCATGGACGCGACTTTTGAGGTCTGCTTACCGTAAAGAGCCAATTACCAGCTTTATTGTGACGGTGGGCGTTGTCGATGCAGCGATCGGCAGCATCGGCGCTAGCGGTTCTTTGTTCGCTTTTGGGCTTGGTACTGCTGGGGTGGCGATGGCCCTCCGCTGGTGGCAAATTTACCGCTCTGGAGCCGAACAATCCGCCCCTGCTACCGAATACTATCTTCCTCCTCAGTCTTCTCGATCTCAGTTACCCACGCTCAACAACCTGTCTAAGAAAAATCCTCCTTATTAAGTCGATCGCGCCATGGGACTCTGGAATGTGGCGATCGACTTTCTAGGGCTGAGGCCGTATCGAGATCTGACCAGAAAAGTCTTTCGCTGCTCGATTTTTGAGGCTTGGTTGATGAATATTTCTGTTGCCGAGAAATTATACCAAATTGGCTCTGTAGCTGCCTGTAGCGGTTTGTCGGTGAAAACTGTTCGCTACTACGAGCAAATGGGCTTGCTGTCTCCGGCGGTAAAACGATCGCCCGCTGGTTATCGGTTGTTTGGCGAGGCAGTATTCAACAGATTGGCGTTTATTAAACGATCTAAAACTCTGGGTTTGAGCCTTCAGGAGATTAAGGATATTTTACAAGTTCGCGATCGGGGGGACTTGCCTTGCTCTGAAGCAAAACAGCATCTAATTTTGAAGGTAGAGGAAATTTCCGGGCAAATAGCAGCTTTAGAAACTTTGAAAGGGGAGTTGCAAGGTATTCTCAACTGCTGGGAAGAGCAACCCTCGCGCGATCGGATTAGTAGCACGATTTGTCCCAACATTCAGCGGGATTGAGCAACGGCAAAAAGATCCAAAAAAAGGGAAGGAATTATGGGTTTCCTTCCCTTGCTTGTTTGGTGGGTGGTTTGTTTGGTGTTTCGAGCGATCGCTTTGGGCTTTTAACTGTTTTCGCAGAGTTTGCCGTTGCTTTTTGAGCTGTCGAGCCCTGGCCGATCCGCCTTTACCTTTGGAGTTTCTGCCCTCGCTGCGGGGAGACTCCCAACTTTTTAGTCTCATGTTGTTATTTTCTTACACTACTTTTATAATACACCGCCACAATTTCACTGTCAAGTATTTTTTAAACAGATATTTGCTAGTATCGATCGTGGACTGATTGGACTTGCTACTTGCTATAGCGATGCTGCACAAACACAAGCAGCCGGAGGCGTGATAGTGCGAGTTGGACACCCTACAATTAAAGTTGTTTGGGTGCAATTATTAATCGAAATATTCCGCCGGAATTGCAGCATCGGTAAAAATTGGCAAGGTATCCCAACTGTTTACCCATTCTGGCAATTGCGCTACTTTTTTGAGCTGAAGCGACAATTCTATTAAGGAAAATTCTAAATTATAAAAATCTTGAATAATTTCGGCTTTCAAAAAGATTTCATCTTGAGTTAAATCAGGAGCATTAGTCGCGATCGCAATGGTGTTACCCTGGTCTAAATTGAATAAATAAACTTGTGCAAACACAGTTTGAATAGTTTTCACCGCCGCCGCATTAAACTTTTGCTGGTGGAACAAATTGACAACTACAACGCCCGCGCTTGACAAGCGAGTTTTGCAAAGTTGGTAAAATTCTTGTGTCACCAATTTATAGGGCATATAGCCGCTACCAAAACCAGCATCCACAATAATTATATCATTTTTTACGGTGGTATTTTGTCCGGCAAGATATTCGCGACCATCTTGAATGGCGACTTTTAATTTGTCGTTTAATTGAATTCCAAAAAACTTTTGAGCGACTTCGACTACTATGGGGTCAATATCGGTACATTCGACCATCGCGTGAGGGAAGTAGTGGTGAAAATAGTTGGGAATGCTACCGCCGCCAAAGCCGATTATATATATTTTTTGGGGTGAATTTTTCCAGACTAATGCTAGCATCATTGCTCTGGCATAGGGAAAGATTAAATTTAGTGGATTGTTGAGATCTAGAATTGATTGAGCTACCTTGGTGGTGAAGGTTTCTGTGTCTGCTAAAAGTAGGAGTAGGAATGATTTAATCTTTTTGACTGCTATGCAGTTTTCGCCATAATTTTGTTGAAATAGAGTGCCGTCTGGTTGTTGCTGCAGCCAATTGATTTGTTTGCGAATAGCTGCAACTTTGCTATTTTGCCGATCGCCTAAATAATCAGTCATATTATTTGATATTGGGAAATTGCTGAGGAGTATAATGATTGGGAGCCGACGTGACGTACAGTTTGATTTTTTAGGAACTGGTATTGGGAGCATCTCATATTTGTAAAAAAACTTCTTTTAACTCCTTCTTTCTTCCTCTTTCCTCCTGTCTCCTGTCTCCTGTCTCCTGTCTCCAATTTTGGGCTTGGCTGCTTTCCGACAGAGATGCTTCCCTGGTATTAAATCTCAAATTTCATCACTTTAAACCCAATAATAACGCAATTCCAGCGATCGCCCCAACGACCCCCAAAACTGCCCGCAGGCTGACTTTTTCGCCTGCTACCACCGCTAAAGGCAGTACAAACAGGGGACTGGTAGAACTGAGTGCTTGGGCGATCGCTGCGGGCGCATATTTCAGCGAAGTTTGTTGCAGGAAAATTCCGAGATAGGTTCCTAAAAAAGCTGCTAAAATTATTGCACCTAATATTTTGGGCGCTTTTAATTGTTTGCAATTCCCAAGGTTTGTGGGGTTTAAAAAGCATAACATGACTGCAACTCCCCCGCTCAAACGCAAGACCGCAGTCCACAAGGGATCGATATCTATTTGATTGAAGGCGGCGCGGGATAAAATAGCTCCGGCGGCGTGGGCTGTTTGTCCTAATAAACTAATGCCTAATCCCAGCCAAAGCTGTTTTGATGGTAAGGTAGTTTCGGCTGTTCGTTCGGCAATTACCCAAGCTACGCCGCAGATGGTTAAAAGTATGCCTGTACAAGCAATGGCCGATAGCTTTTCTTGTAAAAATATCAAGCCGAGTAAAGCTGTTAAGGGGGGAGATAGGGTTTCTAAAAGCAGCGCTCGCCTCGCACCTAAATATTTTAAGACGACAAACCAAGCAGTGTCTCCGAGGCCAATCCCTAATGCGCCGCTGATCAGCAGCATTGCTAAAATATTGGGGTTGACGACGGGGAAGGATTTGCCGAAAATTATTACAGTGGCAAGGAGCATGAAAAGGGCGATCGCGCCTTTGAGGAAGTTTAGCACCACTGCGGGGATTTGCTGTCCTACTCGCTGCCAAATTGTGGAAGATAGAGCCCAGACAAATGCAGCGCCTAAAGCGGCGATTTCACCCATAAAATTTGTTGATTATTGACTGTTGATTGTTGATTGTTGACTGTTAACTGTTAACTGTTAACTGTTGACTGTTAACTGTTGTCATTAGTTACCAATGCCCAATGCCCCATGCCCGATGCCCTGTTTGGCCGATGCCCCATGCCCGATGCCCCATGCCCCATGCCCATGCCCGATGCCCCATGCCCATGCCCCATGCCCATGCCCAATGCCCCATGCCCCATGCCCCATGCCCCATGCCCGATGCCCAATTCCCAACATAAATTAGGGTTCCAGACTTATCATCTGAAACCCTATATTTATTAAGCTTTTTTATTAGTGGGCAGGGAGAGAATCGAACTCTCATACCGTAAGGTGTCAGATTTTGAGTCTGATGCGTCTACCAATTTCGCCACCCGCCCTTTTTATCGGTTTCACCATCATAAAGCGCCGATCGATTTTTGTCAAGCAAAGATTCATAATCTTTTGAACTGGCCCAGCGATCGATCTCTCTGGCGCGCAATACTGGTACAGGATGCGACAACTGAGCCGTTTGAGCTTGTTTGAGCATTTCTCCCAGTTCCGTGCTGCTGAGGTCGTCGTAGGCTCGCGCCTGGGCCAAAAACTCATCGACATTCAGTTTCGGAGCTAAAGTCGGCGAACCTCCTGCCAGTTTCATCAACAACGATGCTACCACTCTTGGGTCTTGGGTGGCGAGCAAGGCGGCGCGATCGCACGTAAATTCTGCACACCGCAACCATTCCAGCATTTGCGCCTGCAAACCCTGGGCGAGTACGGTTCCCAGAGGGGAAATTTGACCGGCGGCCAATACAATTAAATTAGCCAGAGTCAGGTAAACTCCGTGTTCGCACTTCAAATGCCCCAACTCGTGAGCGATTACTGCTTTAACTTCTTCGTCTGTGAGCAAATCAATCAGCGAAGTGTGCATCACCACAAAAGGCTGTTTTCCCCGCATCGCAAAGGTGTAAGCATTCGGCATCGGATGCTGGCGGACATAAAGCTGCGGCACCTCCAAATCCAGAGTTTTGCAGGCATCCAACAGCAATTGATGCAGGTGCGGCAATTGATTTTCGCCGACTTGGACGCTGGAAGCCAGATTTTCGAGCCTGAAAAACTGTTCGCCAAGTTGTCCCAGCAACTGTCGCACAATCAAATCTAGTCCGGGGAGTTGTTTGAGAGAGTTGGTGGCTGCCAAGTCTAGCGGGTGGCGAAACTGGTCTGCTTTTAAACCTCGGAGCGGTATGTTTGACATTTTAGTTGTGAGTCATTAGTCATTGGTCATTAGTCATTAGTCATTAGTCATTGGTCATTAGCAATACTTCGGACAGTTTGAGTTTTTGATGGCAAACAGTAGAATCAGGACGACCGGGCAATATGTCGGCATTGGATAACGCTGACTACATACTCCAAACCTAAGTTCAACTGTGTGGACTTGTGACCTCAGAAACCCGGTTTCTTGCGTAATTTCTCGTCACTAAATACAAAACTTGTAGAAATCGGGTTTCTCGCCTCTGGGCGCGGACAATCAAACTGTCGCTACGTATTGATTAGTCATTGGTCATTAAAAAAGATTGAATTTTTTTTCTTCTTCCTACTGACTAATGACTAATAACTAATGACTGCTGACTAATGACTGCTGACTAACTAACAGTTTAAGCTCGATCGCACGGGATTGACAGGAGCCTCAGCCTTAGTTTGGTCTTCTCCCTCCTTGAGACGCCGCATTTTCGCTCCCAATTTTTGCAGCTTCACCTCCAATTGCTCGTAGCCGCGGTCTAAATGCTGCAAGCTGCTGATTGTGGTTACGCCGTCGGCCGCAAGTCCCGCCACCACCAAAGCCGCTGAAGCCCGCAAATCTGTTGCTACTACCGGCGCTCCTGAGAGCATCGAGACTCCGCGCACTACGGCGACATTGCCTTTAACGCGAATGTCTGCGCCCATGCGGTTGAGTTCTGCTACGTGGCGCAAGCGGTTCTCAAATACTGTTTCTTTGATGATGCTGTCTCCTTCGCTCAGAGTCAGCAAAGCCATAAACTGAGCTTGCATATCTGTGGGGAAACCAGGATAAGGCAAAGTTTCGATGTCTGTGGCGGTGTGGATTTTGCCGGGAATTATTCGCAGAATGTCGGGGGATTCGGCAATAATTTTCGCCCCCATTGTCTGCAATTTGGCAATCACTGCAGTCAGGTGGTCGGGAATGACCGGCGACAAACTGATTTCTGAGTGGGTGATGGCTCCTGCGATTAAAAATGTTCCGGCTTCGATGCGATCGGGAATAATTGAATAGTCTACCGCGTGCAGTCTCGGAACTCCCGAAATGACGATCGTATTTGTACCTGCGCCTTGAATTTTGGCTCCCATCGCGCGGCAGAAATTTGCCAAATCGATGACTTCGGGCTCTTGGGCCGCATTTTCAAGGACGGTTTCTCCTTCGGCCAGAGTCGCCGCCATCATCAAAGTTTCGGTTGCGCCGACGCTGGGGTAGTCCAAATAAATTTTGGCTCCTTTGAGACGGCGGTTGGGCCCTTTGACGTAAGCGTGAACAGTACCGTGGTCGATGTGGACTTCAGCGCCTAGGGCTTGCAGGCCGCGAACGTGGAGTTCTACAGGCCGCGCGCCGATGGCGCAACCTCCGGGTAAAGGCACTTTAGCAAATCCCAAACGGGCTAGCAGCGGCCCGATGATGAAAAAGCTCGCCCGCAGTTGGCTGACTAATTCGTAGGGGGCTTGAGCGTCTATGAGGTGGCTGGCGTTGATGTCTAGAACGTCGCCATTTTGCTCTAATTTGACTCCTACAGCCGAGAGAATTTGCCTCATGCGGGCCACATCGGCTAGACCGGGAACGTTGCGGAGACGGCAATCGTCGGGGCACAGTATCGCTCCCGCCATCACGACTAAGGCTGAGTTTTTCGCGCCGCTGATTTTGACGTGTCCTTTCAAGGGCTGGCGACCCCAAATTTGTAATAATTCTTGGTCGCTTTCGGGTGAAGTTGACAGGTTAGACGAGTTCTGAGCTGGTGTAATGGGTTTGCCCTCCATATGTGGTTTGTTACTTTATACATTATTAATTTTGGTTCGATTTTACCGGAAAGTTTTTAGATGTCCAGGGGGGATGTTAGAAATTTCAGGTATTTTTTTTGCTAACATTCACTCTGGGCAAGGATTTCAGGTGCGATCGCACAAATAATCTCGATGGATCGCAATTTAATTATTTGTATCAAAGTTGACTTGAGGTGGCTTTCGGTGTGGTTGCAAATGTGACACCGTTCTCAACCAGTTTTTTGGGTAGCGCGTGACTGGGGTTGTTGACAAAAGTCTCAACAACCTGTTCGATCGACAATGCTGGAAAATTAACATATTGTCGATCGCACCAATGCCTGTGTTACTCTGTGACAACAACCTAGATAGAGCCAAAGCTAGTCCTAGCATATGGTTCACATTAAACGGATCGAACTAACTAACTTTAAATCTTTTGGCGGCACAACGTCCATTCCCGTGCTGCCCGGTTTTACCGTGGTTTCCGGGCCCAACGGTTCTGGGAAGTCCAATATCCTCGATGCTTTGCTGTTTTGTCTGGGACTTTCGACTTCTAAGGGAATGCGCGCCGAACGTTTGCCGGATTTGGTCAACAGCGGCCAAAACAAGCGCGGTACCATCGAAACTAGCGTGACTGCGACTTTTGCGCTGGAAGATGTGGGCGATGAATGGTTCACCGAAGCTGAAGATGAGGATGGGGAAGAAAATGCAGCGGATGATTTGTCTGTTGAGTCTGTTGAAGCAACAGACGTAGAAGCAATCGAAATTCCCGAAACTGAAGACAACAACGGACAATCATCCAATTTAAAATCTCAAATTCAAAATCCCAAATCCCCCGATGATTTATCTGCTGAAGAAGTCGCAGAAATTGAAATTGCGGCAACTCAAAACAACGGACAATCATCCAATCTAAAATCTAAAATCCCAAATCTAAAATCGGATGAATGGAGCGTGACGCGCCGACTCCGAGTAACTCGTCAAGGAACTTACACTTCAACTTATTACATTAATGGCGCACCTTGCACGCTGACTCAACTCCACGAACAACTAAACCGTTTACGAATTTATCCCGAAGGTTATAATGTCGTTTTGCAAGGAGACGTTACTAGCATTATTTCGATGAATGCTAAGGAACGCCGAGAAATTATTGACGAATTGGCGGGAGTGGCTCAGTTCGATCGCAAAATATCCTTAGCTAGGCAAAAGTTGGATGAAGTTAAGGATGTGGAAGAACGCAGCCAAATTGTGGAAAAAGAGCTGATTTCTCAGCGCGACAGGCTGGCTTCCGATCGCACAAAAGCGGAAAAATATCAAAGGTTGCGGGCGGAATTTCAAGAAAAGTCGCAGTGGGAAATTGTGCTGAGATTCCGCCAGTTGCAAAAGCAAGAATGGAAACTGCGGGAACAAATCGAATCGGGCGATCGCAATATTGCTTCTCTCACCGAACAACTGGAAACAATTAGCACCCAAATTCAAGAATCAACTGCGGAACTTGACGCGCTGAATGCCCGCGTTAAAGCTTTGGGTGAGTCGGAATTGTTGGCTTTGCAAGCAAGTATTGCAACTCAGGAAGCCCAGCGGCGACAATTGCAAAATCGCCAACAGGATTTGGAAGCAACCGCCGGACAAATGGCGGCTAATATAGCACAAACTGAGGAAGAAGTTCGACAATTTCGGCAAAGTTTGGAGCAAATTGAGGTTGAAATATCTTATATTCAGTCTCAAATAGGAGTTTTGGAGGAACAGCGAGACGCAGCGCGGGAAAATTTAGATCGGAATAGAGATGTTGCAAATGCGATCGCCTCTACTGCAGAAGCTTGGGTGCAGCAGCAAACGGAACTGCACCGCCAAATCGAAACAATTCAACAAACTTTGGAACCCCAGCGTACAGAACAAGCTACTATTGGCGAAAGAGCCGATCGCCTGCAAAACCAAATTCAAGAACAAAACCAATCGCTACAACTATTGGAACAGGAAATCGCAGTGAAAAAAGTTCAGCAATCAAGCCTTGGGGAAACCCAAAAAGTTGCTGCTTTGCAAGTAGAATCGCTGAATCAGATTTTAGTCGAATCCGAACAAGAATTGCAACTGCAACAGGAAACTCAAACTCGCTTGCTGGAAGAACAGCGCGAAAGACAGCGCAAGTTAGACAAGCTAGAAGTGCAGTTTCAAGCACTGCAAGAAGCGACAGGCACGTTTACTGCAAAAATTATCGCGCAAAGTGGAATTGGCGGAGTTTGTGGCTTGGTGGCTCAACTGGGTAGGGTGGAGCCGCGCTTTCAGTTGGCGCTGGAAATTGCTGCGGGCGGCCGTATGGGTAATATGGTGGTGGAAAATGACAGTGTGGGGGCTGCGGCGATCGAATTGTTGAAGCAAAAACGGGCGGGAAGGATGACGTTTTTGCCTTTGAATAAGATTCGAGGGGGCAGGTTTTCGGTGAATGAAAATTTGCGGCGCGCGGCGGGGTTTGTGGATGCGGCGGTGAATTTGATTGATTGCGATGCGCGCTATCAGGAAATTTTTGCTTATGTTTTTGGTAGTACGGTTGTGTTTAGCAATCTCACTGATGCCCGCCGCTATTTGGGACAGTACCGGATTGTTACGTTGGATGGGGAAATTCTGGAAACTAGCGGGGCGATGACTGGGGGAAGTTCTAGTAATAGGTCAACTTTACATTTTGGCACGGTTGATGCTAGTGTGGCGGCGGATGAAGCCCGGACGATCGCCTTTTTGCAAGAACGTCTAGAGGAAATTGAGCGGATTTTGGAACGGTGCAAAATTGCGATCGATCGCGCTGCTGTTGCTGTCAAAACTCGCAGTCAAGAATTGATGGAGGCGAAACAGAATTTACGCGAAAATCAGTTGCGGTGGGAACAGTTGGATTCGGAAATTAAGAAGTTGCAAGCGCAGCAGGAACAAGTGCGATCGCAAATTGCTAAAAATACTCAGGAATTAACTGATTCGCAATCTAGGTTGCAGTTGTTGGAGAGGGAATTGCCCGTCCAAGAAACTCAATTGCAGCAGTACCGCCAAACTTTGGCGCAGTTGGAAGAGTCCAACAGTCACAGCGAATGGCAGCAAATGCAGTCGGGTTTGCGCGCTTTGGAAGCACAACTGCAAGAGCGAGAATTGGCTCTCAGAACCGCCCAGCAGCGCCAAGGAGACTTGAAAAATCAATTCGGGCGTTTGGAAGAGAAAATTAAGGAAGGCAGCGAGAAATTGCAGGAATGGCAAGTGCAGCAAAATTCGGGGGCGGATGCGATCGCTGCTATTGTTTCGCAGCAGTTGGAACTCGATCGCCAAATTGCTGAATCTAAGGCTGCTTTGGCTCAAATTGAGGAAAAGTTGGGGGTGGAAAAGGGCGATCGCGATCGGGCGGAATCTCAACTGCGAGAGCAGCATTTAGCCAAACAGCAGTTGCAGTGGCAGTTGCAAAAACTCCACGAAACCCAGCAAGAACGCCGGGAACAATTAGCCGCCGCCCGCACTCTATTGGACGCGCAGCGGGCGGAAATGCCAGATCCGGTGCCGTCTATTCCCGAAGATGTCGAGAAAGCCAATTTGACGGAATTGCAGCAGGAAGTAAAGGCGATCGCCAAACGCATTCAAGCCCTAGAACCGGTGAATATGCTAGCCTTGGAAGAGTACAACCGCACTCAAGAACGCCTCCAAGAATTGAGTCAAAAATTGACAACATTGGCCGGAGAACGCACTGAACTGCTGTTGAGAATTGAAAACTTTACCACGCTAAGGCGGCGCGCTTTTAAAGAAGCTTTTGATGCTGTTAACGAAAACTTCCAGACTATCTTTGCGGAACTTTCCGAAGGGGACGGGTATCTTCAGCTAGATGACCAGGAAGACCCCTTTAGCAGCGGTTTGAATTTGGTTGCTCACCCGAAGGGGAAACCCGTACAGCGGCTGGCTTCTATGTCTGGAGGCGAAAAATCGCTGACGGCGCTGAGTTTTATTTTTGCGCTACAACGCTACCGCCCGTCTACGTTTTACGCTTTTGATGAAGTGGATATGTTTCTGGATGGGGCAAATGTGGAGCGATTAGCTAGAATGATAAAACGACAGTCTGAACAAGCCCAGTTTATTGTTGTGAGTTTGCGGCGACCTATGATTCAATCAGCAGAGCGTACAATTGGTGTTACTCAAGCGCGGGGAGCTTATACTCAAGTCATCGGACTTAAGTTGTAGTCCCGGAGTATCTGTTGATGACCGTGTTCAGTGATATATATACTTGTTGACACTCCTCGCCCGGTCGGTACGAGGATTCTTGGTTCACCGAGACCACTTAAACTAGATTCCTTGCAGTCTCTAGATCAGAGGTGGGACTCTCCCCAAGCGTTAATTAGGGTATGCCCTACCCTATTTGCTTTTGAGCAAGTCCTGTTTCAGTTTGAAGCAAATTCGCTTCAAATGCTGTGAGTCTAGCTCCTCTGAATCTTTTACCTACTGCGAGGTGGAGTAAGCGAAAAATGCAGTAGAACCGCTTAGATTCAATTTTCAAGGTTCAGCGCTTTGTCTTTCGACAGCTAGGTTTTTAGAGTGGTTGATTACCTTTCCACTACTACAAGCATACAGCAAAGCCGTGCTAGAAGCACGGGGTTTTAGACCCATTTTTATGATAAATCAGGATTAGAGTTAGATGACATCCGAACAAATTTGCCAACGCTCCGATATTCTCGGCACTCAAGTCATCACCCGCGACAGAGGTAAACGCTTGGGTGTAGTCAGTCAATTGTGGGTGGACATCGATCGGCGGGAAGTTGTGGCGATCGGTCTACGTGATAATATATTTGCGGTCGCTGGACTACCGAGGTTTATGTTCCTCAGCAATGTCAGCGAAATCGGCGACGTGCTGTTGGTGGAAGATGAAAGTGCGATCGAAGATGATGTTGATGTTGAAATCTACAGCATTTTGATTAACAGCGAAGTTATTACCGAAACCGGCGAACTTTTGGGTAGAGTGCGCGGCTTTAGGTTCGACCCCGAAGACGGTAAGTTAGTTTCTATCATCATCGCTTCCCTAGGAATCCCCCAAATCCCCGACCAAGTTCTGAGCACTTACGAGTTAGGGATTGAAGAAATTGTCAGCAGCGGCCCGAACCGCTTGATTGTGTTTGAAGGTTCTGAAGAAAGGCTCAGGCAGCTTAGCGTAGGTTTGCTAGAGCGCGTAGGTTTGGGCCAAGCACCTTGGGAACGCGAAGAGGACGAGCAAGGGTATTATCCGAAACCCGTTGCTACGGAATATCAATTAGGGCCGGGCGTGCGGATACCTGCACCGGAAATGCGTAGCAAGGTAGCTGCACCTGCATTGGAGGAAGTTCCTTGGGACGACGATTCGCAGTGGAACCGGCCGCCGGTGCGACAGCAGATGCGCGCAGTAGTACAACCCCAGTCGGCGATCGACGATTATGATGATTACGAAGAGGATAATTGGGGCGGCGAAGACGATTACGAGGAAGAAGAGTACGAACAAAAGCAGTACCTTCGCCCGGAGATTTCTCGCCCGAAGCAACCTGTGGTTGAGTACGAGTATGAAGATGATGTGGAGGCCGATGCTTGGGCTGACGATGAAGCGCCGAAGCCTTACAATGCTCCTCGGGTGAATATCCCTGAGAAAACTAAGACTCCTGAGTACGAGGAGGAACCTGGTTATTAGAACTCACCACAGAAGTAGTAACACACCGGTTAAAACTGGTGGCTACAGATACAGCAATCCTTGCAGGATTTACACATATCTAGGGGTAGTGGATGGTGCCGGCCTACCCCCATTTCTTCCTGGTAACGAGTAGCCACCATCTAATATCATGTTCGGTTGATTCTCATAACAAAAACCGTTCGTAGTGTGGACTTTAGTCCGCAACATGAAAGCGGACTTTAGTCCGCACTACGAACCTTAATGCAGTTAATCGATCGGACATAATATAAAACATGAAAAAAGGCAGACTCAAAAATTTTACATTCCGATTAATAACCTATCTAATTTTTCCAATATTTATATCTGCAACCACCGCTGAAATTGTCTTGCGAGTTGCCGGATACAAACCCTGGCAAATAGAAAATGTCGATGTGGCGGTGGAACCGAAAGGTAACTTTTTCACTAAAGATTCGCAACTCGGTTACAAGCATTTACCCGGAAAATTCAAAGTCACGCTTAACGGCAACTACTCATTTAACGCCACTCATCTCAATAATAGTTTAAGAATAACACACCCGCTCAACACCTACAATCAATCGTCAAACAAGCCGGAAATATGGATATTTGGCTGTTCTTTTACCTACGGTTGGTCATTGAATGACAGCGAAACTTATGCGTGGTTGTTACAAGAAAAATTACCTAAATATGAAATAGTAAATTTTGGCGTTAACGGCTACGGCACGCTGCACTCGTTTATTCAATTTAAAGAAGCACTAAAACAAGGAAATAAACCCAAAATTGCCGTAATTGCCTATGCCGGATTTCACGATAGGCGCAATACTTTATTGAGGGCGAGAAGCAAACAAATGGTTGCTTGGAATAAACTCGGCATTCTGTTGCAGCCCGATGCTAGGCTGAATGGAGAAAATAATTTTACCTACAGCATGAAAAAACTTGAATATCGCGAGTGGCCGCTGATGCGAGTTTCCGCCTTAGTAAATTTGCTGGAGGTTAATTACAATCAATTTGAGGAACAATTGTACAAAAGTCACGATGTTTCTAAGGCAATTATTGAAGAATTCAACCGGGTAGCTGAGGCTAATAATATTAAGTTAGTTGTTGCGGGAATTAATGCGGGTTCTGCTAAGATGTTGGATGAGTTAAGTCAGGATGGAATTGCGACAGTAGATATTTCGGTTGATTTGAAAGTACCGGGAAATAATAATTTACCCCATGATATTCATCCGAGTGCGACGGCGAACCGGCAATATGCGGAAAAGTTGAATAATTTTTTGCAAGGTACTGTTTTGAAGTGAGTTAATGAACCGCGAAGGCGCTGAGGGCGCGTTCGGCGAAGCCGTTCCCAAAGGGTAGGAATAAAGAGGAAGTTGAGGAGTTATTTGGGGTTGTTAGAGTGATGGGATTATTTGATTTAAAATTGAGTCGCAAGTTTCTGATTGATGGACTTTTTCTGTTTTTAGTTGTTCTGGTAACAGTTGGAGTAACGTCAATTTATGTATCTAGCGAACGTACTTTTTATTGGTGGGATTACGCGGGATACAACACGGCTACAGTCAATACGGCTAATTTATTTCGAGACTCGCCACAGAAAGCATTGGCTGGAGTTATAGAATCGCTGGCTAAGGAAAAAAACCTGTTAATTTCTCTGCCGTTAGTGCCGTTTATTCTGTTATTTGGTGACTCTCGATTGAGTTACATTCTCAGCATTTCGCTGATTTATGTGCTGCCTTTTCGCTTGTTGTTGGGAGCAATTTCTGCAAGGCTGATTCCAGTTTATCCGCAGCGGGTTTTTTGGTCAACTGTGCTGCTAAGTTTATTGATTCCGATGAGTTGGATTCCGACTTTGCGGGGATATTTGGATACTGGCGGCTGCGTATTTTTAGGGTTGGCAATTTGGGTTTATTTGCAGGATGTTAAGCTGAAATCTTGGTGGAAAGTTCCGTTAATTGGGGTTTGTCTGGCGGCGGCGATTCTGTTGCGGAGACATTTTGCTTATAGTGCGATCGCCTTTTTGGGTGCGGCTAGTTTACAGGCTTTGATAGAGTTTATCGTACAAATATACCGTAGAGATTCGGCCTTGCCATCTCCCTACCGAGATTTGGTTGAATCTGGGATCAAATTGGGTTTGATAGCTGGGACTACTTTTAGTGTTTTAATGTTGGTAGCGGGAGATTTTACTCGCAGTGCTCTGACAGTTAACTATCGCAATTTATATGTGGCTTGGAGTTTGCCGGTTGATGATATTTTAATTCGTTATGCGTCTTTTTACGGTTTGGGAACTTGGCTGTTGGTACTGATTGGTTTTTCGGCGGGGATTGTGACGCGGATTCTGGTTCCTAGGGCGACTATTTTTGTTTGTTTGTTTGGGGTTTTGTCGCTGGTTGAATGGTTGTTAATCTTGCGTTACGGCTACTTGCACTATACAATTCACGTTACACCGATCGCACTTTTGGGATTATCCGCATTTTTCTGGACAACTTGGCTGACACTTAAGGGAAAAGTCCGCTATTTGATGCTGGGCGCGGCGGCTTTTTACTTGATTGTGAATGCAGCCGTGGGGTTGATTCCTGTCAAGGTTGATTTGTCAAGACTGTTTGTGAGTAATTTTGGGCCGTTAGTGCGATCGGACTACGGCGAAGTTGTAAAATTAGTAGAGTTTCTGCGAAAATTAGCACCGGATGAAGAACCGATTTATATTGCAGGTGCTTCTAACAGTTTTAATGCTAATATTCTCAGACAAGCTAATCGCCAATTAAATCCGCCGGAGGGTTGGTGGAAGTTAAACACCATCGGGAGGCCGCAAATTGACTCCCGCGATAGTTACCCGCTACCGGAGTTGTTACAGGCGCAATATGCGGCGGTTGCTACACCTTTTCAGCAGGTGTTACCGACAGACGAACAAGTTTTGCGATCGCACGAGCAAGATGTTGTTAAAGTTATCTATGATGTCTTTACTCAAAACTGGGAAATTTCCCGCGATTTCCAGTTATTACCACAACAGTTTAAGTTAGAAAACGGCGTGACTGTCAGCATTTATCGGAGAATTCGTCCCACGGATACAGGCACAGCAGTTCGCACTTTATACGCGATGCAGCAACAAATAGTCGATCGACCGGGCGGGCAGTTAGATTGGATTAGTTTGCGTCAGTCAATTTACACAAGTGCCAATTATTCAGTCAGTCGAGAATCGGATAACCTATATAAAATTGTAACTCATCCCATTAAAAATAGCACGAAACTCGATACATCTTTTCTGTATTTAGGTGCTATTTCAGACAGGGCGCAAGTTACCGGCCAACTCACTTTACTTAACCAGCAATGTCCGGGAGTTGCCCTGCGCTTGACTTTGTGGGACAAACAAGGTAAGTTGATAGACTCTGCGAGGATGGAGTATGGTGGCAAAAGTGCGATCGATTTAAATCTATCTGTTGGCGGTAAAAATCCAATTTATTTGCTGCTTGAAGTATTGAGTAGCGACAAACAGGATTTAACAAACCAATGCCAGCTAGAAATTAACAATTTATCTGTAGGCAGCAAGCCTAAATAATATCATCTTCCTTCGATTGAAATGCAATTCTTGCTTAATCGATCGAGAGAGCACCAAAATCCAAACTGTCGAACCTAATATATGCTAAAAAAAATAAACTATTAATGCAGAACAATCAAAAATACCACAGGTATTTTAATCTATCTCTCTATACTTTTGTCATCATCGGTTCCCTGATGGCAACTGGCTACATTTTTCCCATTGGCGGCAATTTTCCCGAAGTGCCACCCATTGAATTTATGCTAAATCCTGAACTGTACAAAAACGATTATTACGTTCAGGAAATGGTTAAGTTTAATCCACGATATTACTATTATTATATCATCTATTTGCTAGCCAACTTCGGAACAAGCATTCCCCTAGCGCATTTTATTTATCAATTCCTAGCCTTCGGTTCATTTATCCTAGCCTGCTACGCAATTATCAAGATTTATACTGATTCCAAACTGCCCGCAGCAGCGATGGCTTTTTTATGTATAGCCGCTTCATTTACAGATGTTGGCAACACCCTGATATTTGCCACCAAATCAGTACCTAGTACCTTCGCGATGGCCTTCGCAATTTGGGGAATTTACTTTAGTTTGCGTCAAAAATGGTTGACAGGATATTTCTTTTTTGGACTAGCTTGTTTGTTGCAATTCTTAGTGGGTTTGCTACCAGGATTGATGATGGTTCCCGTTTTAATAATTGAATCCGTAAGACGGCGGAAGTTCAAAACATTGATTTTGTCGATCGCACTTTTAGCCACAATGGCAAGTATAGTATACGTACCCATGTTATTAACAGGTACTACGAGCACTCACACTATCGACAACGCCGAGTTTGTCTTCATTCACGCCAAAGTCCGCAATCCCCACCACATCCTCCCGTCAAGTTGGGCTGTCGGGAATTGGTTCAACTTTATCTGTTTTATTCTTGGCGGCTTGCTTTGCATCAAAAAAACAAATTTACTACCAAAAGAAGACAAAAAAAAAATTTACGTAATTCTCGGAACCTCAATTTTTGCACTGTTCCTAAATTACATATTTGTCGAACTTTACCCGCTGGCTTTTATTGCCAAACTACAACTAGCTAGAACTGTACCTTTTGCTCAAATAATTATATTTATTGCTGTTGCTTTGACGCTAGATGAAGTTGACCCACAAAAACAAGCACCTGTTAGCTTGCTAATACTCTCTGTAATGACTTTGCCTTTTCGAGGTATCATTTTCTTAGGATTAGCAGTTTGGCAAAATAAAAACTACATACTTCCCCAAAACTACAATATATTTTTGTGGATTTTGGCAGTAGGAACGTTTGTTTTTAGCTTAACATATCCGCTGACTGATTCATTGGAAATAATAGGCGATCGAATAATCACCATCCCAGTCTTTTTCTCAATCCTCGCTTTTCCATTCATCCTCCAAAAAACATCATTTGCTACATCTATAAAACAGACTATAACTCATATTTTAGCTTTGCTAGCTACTGCAATTTTAGTTCTGGGAGTAGCCGGAATTCTACCAAAACCCATATTAAATGTATTTCAAACAAGAATTAATATCAATGCCGTTCCCACCGACGATTTAAGCAGATTAGCGGTGCGATTTTCGCAAATTAGCAGCCCAGACGCACTCGTATTAATTCCACCATCAGTTACCAGTTTCCAATTTTTATCCCAAAGAGCGATTGTCGTCAACTTCAAGAACTTTCCTTTTACCGACCAAGGCATCAAACAGTGGAAAAATCGCATGGAAGCTATTTTAGGAGTTCCCTTAAACCCGCAAATGATTTGGGGAGGAAATGACTTATTCATCCGCCGCAGCAGTGCGGATTTAGTCAAAGTAGCCATAAACTATCATGCCGATTATATCCTGACTCGCAGCGATTGGCATCCAAATATTGACGGAGAAATAGTAGATAGACAAGGTAAATGGATACTGTTTAAAATTAGGTAATACTATTCCTCGAAATTTGAAATCAGATGATTCGGCGGTTTCAACTGCCGAATCATCTTCTAGTTGGCGCAGGCCAACTTTGTTTGTGTAGATGCGGTTTCAACCGCCGAATCTTATTTGCTGGGCGGTTTCTGGGCGGTTTCAACCGCCAAATCTTATTTGCGGTTAAACATCAAAACCCGAATCATCAATAATTTCACAAATCTGCTTATCCACATAATCAGCAGCCACATTCCGCGCAATCAACTCAGCCAAAATCCCTAAAGAAATCAACTGCACCGATAGAATTGTACACAAAATCCCAAAAAATAACAAAGGTCGATTCCCGATAGGCCCAAAACCCATCCCCGCCAAATTCAGAAACCAAATAACAATCAAATAACCAAGCGAAATACTTCCCACTAAGCCAAAAGACAATCCCAATCCCCCAAACAAATGACCCGGTTTGTGCAAATAGTGCGTTGTGGCTAACACCGTCAACAAATCAATAAAACCCCGCGCATAACGTTCCCAACCATAATTAGATTTTCCATGTTTTCGCGGATGGTGTTCGACGACTACTTCACCAATTTTAAAACCCAAATTATTTGCTAAAGCGGGAATGTAGCGGTGCAATTCCCCGTACAATTTAATCGACTGCAAAACTTCCCGGCGATAAGCTTTGAAACCGCAATTCATGTCGTGCATTTTTACCCCAGTCATCAAACACGCCACGGCATTAAACAGCTTGGAAGGTAAGGTTTTAGAAAGCGGGTCGTTCCGCTGTTTGCGCCAACCGGAAACTAAATCGAATCCCAATTCTAAACTATCTAAAAATTTGGGAATCTCGGCTGGGTTGTCCTGCAAATCGGCATCGAGAGTAAATATAATTCTCCCTGCTGCATTGCGAAATCCTGCTGAAAGTGCGGCGGATTTACCAAAGTTGCGGCGCATTTTTATGGCCTTAATTAGTTTGGGATGTTGGCTGGCTAAATCTGCAATTTCTCGCCAAGAAGCATCGCGACTGCCGTCGTCTATGAAAATGACTTCGTAACTGTCAATCTCTGCTTGGGACATGACAATTTTTATTTTTTCAAACAGCAATTTTAGGGTGGCTTCTTCGTTGTGAACGGGGATTACGAAACTGAGGTCTTTTGGCATAAAGCTATTCTATTTCATTTGTGTTGTAAATGAGATTTTTTTATTAACCGCAGAGGGCGCAGAGGGCGCAGAGAAGGAGAAAGAGAGGTGTTTTAGTTTTTATCGAGAACTTGGGAGTTTCGCAAAGCTACCCAGCCTTGACGGTTTTTAAATGAGGCATAGGCTGTCAATAATGTATCTGTTGGCGATGTTTGAACGTATCCTCTCCAAGCTGCAAATTGATAGGCTGTGCCAAACAATTTAACTAAGTCGGGACGCGGGAATCCTGACATTGCAAAACCTCGAACGACATTTTCTTGGTTGAGAATGGCAATACATTTTACATTATTTTCGGGGTCTCCTACCCAGCCAATTACTCTGGCGGCGGCGGGTGCGAGGGTAGTTAGTGTATCAAAATATCCGGGTACTCCGTCTTTGGGTGCTGAAAGTAAATTGGGCTCGATTTGTGTGTCTAATGCTGCACAGAAATTGTGTTTTTTGATGTTTCGATTGAATGGTACTAAGTTGTTATTTTTTAAAGCATCGATTAATCCGACAAATGCCGCCGGTTTGTTGCCTACTTTGTCTTTGATTAATGTTATGTCGGTGATGCCTAATTGCAATGAAAGTGATACTAATGGTTGATAGGTTGCTCTGCGGGCGATCGCCATTGCAGTTTCGCCTCCCACCCCGTACATTAAAATAACGGCGGCTGTGGTGACTGCAAACAGCGGTGTCAGCCAACGTTTTTGGATTCTCGGTGCCGACTGAAACTCCCGCACGCACAAGACTGCGAGAACAATTGTGCTCATCCAAAACAAGGCGGGGAGTGTCGCGTAGCGGGAAGCGGTGGCCTGTTCGATGCCAAATCCCGATCGGCTAACAGCGGCCATTAACGCCGTTTGTAGCGCGTACAATTGAATTGACAGCCAAGGCAGCCAATTTAGGCGCTCTACTTTTTTTACTAATAGCCAATAACTGATAAAACCCGTTACAGCAATCAAACCAATTATACCAAAAATTGATGCGATAATCACATCTTCGCTAAAAATTCCACCGAGATAAATAGGAATATATTCGAGAGCTTTGAGCGGGTTAACTTTAGTTAAAGAAGGGTGATTTGCTGGAGTTTTATAAGTTAAGAAATAAAGACCAACCACTGCAATCGAAGCACCGAAATACCAATAAGTTATTCGCCGAGGAAACTGCAGCACAACCGCAGCAGCACACAATATCGGCCACAAACCCAAAGGAGTGCTGTAACTAACACAGCCTAAAATTCCAAACACAATACTACCAATTACCCAGTTATTTGGTTTCCATCCCTCGTTTCCAGGCTCTGCAGGGGAATTAATATTCAGGGTTTGCGCCTCTTTTTTTTCTAACAAAAGCTTCGCATAAAATTGCAAACAAAATATTGAACAAATTACAAATAAATTAGCAATTATCCAGTGAACACCGCTGAATCCCCGCATCCAATTGTGAGCCGCCGCCGGTGTAAAACTAAAAATAGAAATGCTAAGGACAATTAATATAAACAGCAGAGGATCGCGCCTCAATTTTAATGGCAGCAAAGCAATTAGTACGTGGCACTGAATCAAAGCTAAAAACCAGGCAACTAAGCACAAACCAATATTTGAACCTTGGGTGACAGCGATATTCAAGGCATAGATAATTGCCGGAATGAAGACAAAATGCTCGTTTGCCCGAAATATCCAATTCAAAGGATTTGTCGAAAAACCATCTACTGAATAAAAATTCCATGTCATCCACCAATAATCAAAATTAGACAAGTCTCCCCCTTGCGATATCAGGTACAAAATATAGGAGGCTGGTATCAAAATCGCGATAACTGATGCCGCAATTAAAATAGATTTTTGTTGTAATTTCATGGATTTGGGGAAGATTTTTAATTGATGGGGTAGGTTTTGCTCAATAAAGTTCAGTTAAGCCAGATCCCCCTAGATGCTGTACAGCTTGCAACAGATAATTTATGAACAAAACCCGCCCTCGCGTTTTGAGGTTTACTCAGTTTTTTATTTGACTTCTTTTGCCAGCATTTGTCTGAGTTCTTGCCGCCAGTGGGGAGGATGCGCGCCCAAAAGTGCTGATATTTTTACCGTAGAGAGAACCGAAAAAGCGGGACGTTTTGCGGGTGTTGGATACTCGGCGGTAGTGATGGGAATTACGCGCTTAATTTTGAGGGGAAAGCCCAGTTTTTCTGCTTCTTCAAAAATGGCGATCGCAAAATCGTACCAACTACAAACACCGCTGTTAGTATAGTGGTAAGTTCCAAAAGTTTCTGGCCCTAGATTCGGGATAATTTGGGCAGTCGCAGCCCCCAAATCGGCCGTCCAAGTTGGACTTCCGATCTGATCTGCTACTACTCGAATCTCTTCTCTTTCCTTTCCCAACCTCAGCATAGTTTTGACAAAATTACCTTTGCCGCCGTTGCCGTAAACCCAGGCGGTTCTAATAATAATATGTCGGTTTCCCGCTTGCCGAATTGCTTCCTCGCCTGCTAATTTTGACTTGCCGTAAGTTCCCAGCGGGTTGGTAGAATCTGTTTCGAGATAAGCAGAACCGCTGCTGCCATCAAATACGTAATCGGTGGAAAATTGAATCAAAGTTGCTCCCAGTTTTTCGCATTCTTCTGCGAAAATTCCCGGTGCAATGCCGTTGACTGTTTGTGCTAATTCTGGTTCGCTTTCGGCTTTGTCTACCGCAGTATAAGCGCCGGAATTGATCACTAAATTGGGTTGGATTTCTGCCATTGCTTGGCGGATGGTTTCGGGTTGGGACAAATCGACGCGAGTGCGATCGACCGCAATAACCTCTCCTAAAGATAATAAAATCGACTGCAATTCTTGAGCTAGCTGTCCGCTGCCGCCTGCGAGTAAAATTTTCACGATTAAAACACTTGAGCTTTTTTCAACGTTTGTCCGGCTTTGTCTTTAGCTGATAAGATTGGTTGGGCACCATCTAGCGGCCAGTCGATCGCCAAATCCGGGTCATTCCATACAATACACCGTTCGTGTCCGGGTGCATAGTAATCTGTAGTTTTGTACAAAACTTCAGCAATGTCTGATACTACTAAAAAACCGTGAGCAAAACCTGCGGGTACCCAAAGTTGCCGTTTATTTTCTGCACTCAACAAACAGCCCACGGACTTCCCAAAAGTCGGCGAACTTTTTCTAATATCCACCGCTACGTCAAATATTTCGCCCGCAATTACCCGCAGCAATTTACCTTGAGGCTGCTGCATTTGGTAGTGCAAACCGCGCAGGACATTTTTAGAAGACTTGGAATGATTGTCTTGAACAAATTCTGTTGTTACGCCTGTTTTTTCTACGAAAGCTTGGTGATTGAAACTCTCGAAAAAGAAACCGCGATCGTCTCCAAAAATTTTCGGCTCAATTATCAAAACTTCCGGTATTTCGGTAGATATAACGTTCATAGTGGCCTGTATCGCGTGATAAACTCATACTTAGTCTATGGTATCTTACTATGAAAACTGACACATATCTCAAAAACTTGTACGCTAACCGATTTGATTCCCGCCAAATGCAAGCGAAGGTGGCACTCTGGAAAGTTCTAATTGATGAGTTTTTACAAGATTATGTTCCTCCAGAGTCAGCGGTTTTAGATATTGGCGGCGGATATTGCGAGTTTATCAATCAAATTCTGGCTGACCAAAAATGTTTGATTGACCTCAATCCCGATTCAAAGTTATTTGCCAATCCTGATGTAAAAATACTGAATGTTGATGTTTTAAACTGTGGAGATAAATCCGTTTTTGCCAAACAATTTGACCGGATATTTATCTCTAATTTTTTTGAACATCTCCGCAACAAAGAGGAACTTGTAGAAATTATCTCGTTTTGCTTTGATGCGCTGAAGCCCAGCGGCTCACTTTTGATAATTCAGCCTAATTTTAAATACTCTTACAAAGAATACTACGATTTTATCGATCATCAATTACCGATTACGCACTTATCGCTGCAAGAGCTTTTACAAACTGTGGGGTTTAAAGTTGAGGTGATGATACCGAGATTTTTACCGTTTTCAACGAAAGGGCGCCCGGCCTCACCGCTGCTGTTAAAAATTTACTTAAAATTGCCTTTTTTGTGGCGGTTTTTGGGAGGTCAAATGTTTGTCAAAGCATCGAAGCATAGTTATAATTTATATTGATCAGAGTCGGCGCTTGAAACCGCGTCTATACACACGAAGTCAGCCCGATCGGACTGAAGAAAGTACGATTCTCTGCGAGGGCTTCGCTAAGGCAATTCTCGACTCACTACCCAATTCAATTTTCTCTAAAATCTGTTAAAAACCAGATTTTTTTGAGCTTGGTAAGTCCATAATCAATTCAAAAATTAATGAATTATCGCAAGCTGATACCGCTAATATTCACAGCACTCATCCCAATTTATAGTGCAAATGCCCCCTCCGGCGCCCAAAGTATCCCAACGCAAAAACAAAACATCGCCCAATCGGAAACCAAAGACAATATACCGCGTCAAGCCGCCGTACCTGCATACTGTGCGCCTGATGAATACAAACAATTTTTTGAGAATTTCGTGAGGGGAAAAGACTATCAAGGGACGGATATGCGATCGACTTACACAGCAAATCGCATTGAAGTGCGGAATTATGAAAATCCCAGCCAACTGCTGGAAGTGATGCGCCGCCAAGACGATGAATTTAGTATTAGCTTGCGGGATTATCGTTGGGTGATGCTTGTCCCTTCTAGTGTCGATAATAGTCCTTATACCAGGCTAAAAATTGATTTGAGGCGCGTCTCTAAAGACAGGTTTCGAGTGGATTATATCAAGGCTCAATATAAGTACACTGGAAATACCACTGGTACGGAGTCAGAAGATTTAGTCAAAACCTATGGAGAACCGGGGGCTTATGTTTTTCAGCATCGTAATGGCTGCTGGAATTTGACGCAAAAATTGCGATCGACAAAGCAATAGAAAATTTCGTTTCTATCTAATATCTTGCACAATAGTCATAAACCGGGAATAGGAGCAAAAATTAAACGCCAAAACGTATATTTTTTGTTCATAAACCCGGTTTATTTAAGCTTATTGAGAATGGTGCAACATCTCAGTTTGAATCGCACTTGCCGAAAACGAAAACATGGATTTTCTACAAAGTGCGATCGCACACCGCCCCGTCAGGCTTTTAGCGTAGCTTGATCGGCATCCGTAAAACCCCTAACGCGCGCAATATTCATGCCCTCATAAGGTATGTCTATCAAAGTTTTGAAGCACTCACCGACAGAAAAACCGTCCGCTTGCTGCTGTGCGGAACTCCCAGAAGCGTCCGCCGTATCATTGACATCCTGCACGTCTTGGGTTTCGCGAAGATTGCGGAAGGTGCCCGCCTTTTGGCAAACATTTATTCTACCTACTTAATCCAAGGTGGAAGATTACCAAAATTCAGCCTTTCTACATATTTAATAGCGCGATGTTCTTGTAATGAGGCTTGAATCAAAGTTTGAACCAGCTTTCTCAATCTAGCCTTAACACCCGATTTTTCTTCATCTCCTTGGGTTTTAACTCGTAGCTGTGGCAGTAAAATTCTCGAAAACTGAACCCACTGCCAAATCTTACTGATGTCAGGTTCATCTAATTGACGGCATGAATAATCATTTTCTATAAGATACTCAGCCTCTAAATGGGAATAGTTAGAAAGTGTTTCTAACAAACCAGGTTTCCAGTTAGCGATCGCCCCTCGTAAACCTGGTATCCGCTTAATTGCAACGGCAATTATTTCTGGCAAGTGTGGGATGAAGTCCCCAGCATTACGAAATCTGTATAACGGCGTATCTAGTATGAATTCTTCGGTGCTGACTGGCGGTGCGCCAAAAGTGTAAGTTTCTAAAACATAAGGCTCAATTAGCTTCAAACCAGATTTTTGAAGCCGTTTGGTAATGAGTGTAGCTGCTGCGCCTCCCAAACTGTGTCCAGTAATAAAAACGTCTTTTCTGCTATTATATTCTCGCAATATAAACTCTTGCAATTGTTCCCAAAAACGCTCTACAAAAGTGTCAAATCCTGAATGAATGCCTTGTGAATTAGACTCTGCCAGTAAATTTAAAAAATAATCGTCTAGGTTTTCTGTTCCTCTAATGGCGATCGCAATCTCGTTGGGTGCAGACAAAGCCAAACCGCAGCAAGCAAAATCACTTGTTGAAATCAAGGCACGCGGCGCTTGAATAAACTCTATTGTTTCGTACTGACGGACTAAGGGTGAACATCCTGATTTGAGGATATCGCGCACAACTTCTAAGCCTTGGTTGTAGGCGACGTAGGTTAGTTGGGACAGACAGGCCATTTCGAGCGATCGCTGACGGTTCAGAGTGTGTTTCATGTTGATTTTTTGCAGATCAGGGCGATCGATCGCCTTTCTGGTTTCGAGGGAGAGAGGCGATTACTAGAATCTAAAATAAGATTGGGACGCAAATTAGCGAACAGTGCGAATCAGGATCGCTCGCCCTTGACAAACATTTGTTATACTAAGCAACTCAGGAATTCGATCAACTCAGCATAAAAGAGTCAAGCTCATCGACATTGTGAATAATCTTGGAATCAGAAACGCCATAAGCTTCAGCTAATTCGATACTAGCTTGCAATCTCAATTCAAGGTTTAAGTTAGAGTCAAAAGCTGCTTCCGCTAAGTTACCTAGTCGTTCATAGGTAGCAAGAAGATTAGCAACGGCTGTCTTGTAAGCTCGGTCAATTTTAGCGAGTGACTGTTGATAATATTGCTCCACTTGTCGAGCAATTTGAGTATCTTTTCCCAAGAATTGCTTACAGAAACCAGTCACGATTCTACCTGCGATCGCACCAATGACTGCGCCAACAACAGGAATCGGAATCAAAGCTTGTCCGACAGTAGCCCCAGCAGCAACAATGGCTGAATCAGCACAAGCAAATAAACTTAATTCAACGAATTGATCGGCACTAATTTCCCCTCGATTCAAACTACCCACTAAACTAGCAACTTCCAAGCCTGCACTAACAAAAGCACCAGCTAAAGGTGCAGACATTTGGGTAAAATTGGTTAACCCATAAATAGCTGTTGCCGATATACCAGTGAGCGCTGCTCCTTTTACGGTATCAAGTCCAACCTCTTGCCAATCTTCAAGGGTTAACTCGCCCTTAAAAACGTTTTTACCTTGCTTATGCTTAGCGTAAAGCTTAGTAGCAAACCGAATGCTACCTCCGATAACCGCGCCTTTAACAGCAACATGACCAAAATCCGCCAGAGTAGGTTGAGCGTCGTCGCGTATCCCATCCTTAATTTGTTTGTTTTCTTGCTTTAATTCATGCTCTTTGCGCTCTAGCGTTTCGTCAACTTTGCCTATTTGCACATCTTCATAGTTAGATGATGCAGATTTGACAGTATGACTGAAAGGACGACCAGACATTTGCTCTATTTCTTGAGCTTTTTCTTGTATTCTTTGAGCGGTACGGCTTGTTATTCCCTCGACTTGTTCCCCTTTCAATATTTTATCAATAGTCTCATATTGGTTTTTAGGAATATGGTAATATGACCCATCTCTGCCAAAGTTTTCGTATTTCTTCATGTGGTCGAGAACGTGGTCTAAATTATTTCCCATCCCATTTACAAATTTAGACTGTACCTTAACCCCATCAATTAAATAATCTTCTGGTGCTGTTCTACCCACTCCCTCAAAAGTAGCGCGAGTTTCACAGGAGTTCAAAAGAGATTTTGCATTGCGAATACCAACTTCCACTTGCTCAGCTATTTCACCGTGTTTTGTGCTTGTGTTTCCCAGAATTTTTTCGGGGCTACCTACAAAATCACGAACTTTATCAATCTCCCCGACCGCTGCAAAAAAAACTAGGTCTTGTTTACTGAGTTCCGTTACAAGCTGTTCTGCATGGCGCAGATTTTCCTCTGCTACTATTGCAGCAACGAATTGAGTTGTTAGATGTCTATCTTCTGTTTTTTCCATATTTAAAAAATTGCAGCATTGCTCCCCAATTGCTAGAAAACAATGCTGCACTCCAAATTTTAATTACATTTTCAGGTCTACGGTCTTTTTAAGCGACTTGCTCAGCGCTTCAATGGAATTGATTAAACTCGCTATTCTTTGTTTGAGAGATTGACTAAAATCCAGATAATTCAAAGGTGCATTCTTCTTAAAGAATTGCAGTTCACTTTGAATCAAGTTAGCTAGTTTGACGGTTTCCTCTTTCAGAAAGTTTACTTCTTTCTTGGTTATGTTGACTTTAGCTGTATCACCTTCAATTTCTATAGCGCGTTTGTTGGCTTCGTCACCAATTTTCTCATTCTCGTTACTTTTCCACAAAGCACTACCAGCCAAAGCTACACCACCAATCCCCCAGCCAATGGGCCCTGCTAGTGCCAGCAGCGCATTTCCAGCCACCATACCGCCACCACCCACAGTAAGAGCGCCACCTCCTAACCAAGCTAAAGCCGCATTCACAGCCGCCGCACCGGAAAGGGAAGCAATCGCAGTACCCGTTGAGGCTGTTCCGAAAGTTGTGGCAATTGCCATCGCTGCTGTGGGCCCCAAAAGGGCAACTCCTGCTCCTGCCATGACTCCTGCACCACCTGCTGCGGCTACATTGCTGTTATGAGCCGAATAAATTAGATCCCAATCTTCGCCAGTAATTTCCTTGAGCTGAAACTTCAGTTTTGTAACGACTTTGCTAAACTCTTTTGGCGAGTTTGCCAACGTGTTAATGTAATTTTCGCATAATTGGATAATCTCAACCCCACGATTGACTCGCGTTTGATAAAGACTTCCAGCGGCATTTTGTAAATACTCACAATCTCTTTGGTATTTTTCTACTGCACGGCGCAGTTTCTCTTGTGCCTCTTTTTTGTATTCGTGGTTGAACATTTACTTGTAAATCCCTAATAATGAGGAGTTTGCCTTAATAACTCTGTCCAGCACAAAAGGACATCCCTAAAGAAGTGAGCCTTCCCGTGACAGCCAGAGATGAAGTATGAGACTGCTTTATATTAAGATAACTTAACCAAGGTTAGCCACGAAACTAATAAGCATTAGGAATCGTGTTAGAGTTTAATTAGGAAAACTCCAGAAACCTATCCCCATGACATCTCCTAACGAACAATTCACAGAAGCTGCCCGCGACTGGGACTTAGAAACCCTTTATACAGACCTCGCATCCGCCAAAGGCAAGCGTCTCACGCCCACAGAGAAACAACATCTACGCGGTCTACTCTGCGGCCACAGTCCCACCGAAATTGCCGAAACCCTCAGTAAAAACCCCAAAGGGATTGCCGTAGACTTCTGTAATACTTTATACCAATATGTAAAAAATCTTGTAGGTAAAGCTGATGAAAAGGTAGAAAACTGGAGGAAGATTTGTGAATGGCTGGAAGACGCAGGATATAAAACTCAGTCGTCTCCCGAACCTGAATCAGGCGATTGTTTATCCGCAAAAATTATAATAAAAAAAGCAAATGTAGTTCTTGATAAAAATCAAATAATAGTTGATATTAACCTGCGGATAATAGCCTCTTCACCTTCAGAAATTCCCATCATCGAAAACCTCGACCTCAACGGCAATAATTAATACTGCCGAAAATGGCGTTACACCCGAAGGGATGAAACAGGACAGGGAACTGCCGTTTCCTTAGCGCAGAATAAATGGTTTTATTACCAAATTCCACAAAACATCTGCGGTGCAAAAAAATCCCTACAAAATCGAACTCAAAATCGCCTCATTAGCCGCAATCCAATCATAAATATCCTGCAAAGCTGCTTCGGGGCCAATAACAGGCCGCCATCCAGTTTTCTCCATCACCCTAGAAGAATCGGTAATAAAAATCGGAATATCCCCCGCGCGTTCTTCCAAAACAGGATGAATCGGAATCGATTTCCCGGTAATTTTTTGGCACAAATCAGTTGTCTCAACCAAAGAAAGACTGTTTCTAAAACCACCGCCTACATTAAAAACTTCGCCGTCAAATTTAGCAAAATTTTCTAACTGATAATTAACTAACCTCAACAAATCTTCAACGTGTAGCAAATCCCTAACTTGCTTCCCGCTGCCGCCAAAACCGATATAATTCAGCGACTTTTGGAAATAGTGAGCAGCCACCCACAAACCGCAAACTCCTTGATCGACTTTACCCATTTGCCAAGCACCGGTAATTAACCCGCAGCGGTTAATAATTGCTTGCAGGTTGTATGCTTCCCTGTATTCCTCAATCAGCAATTCCGATGCTAATTTAGTTGCTCCGTAAAGCGAACGGTGTCCTTTTAATGGGAAGTCTTCTGATATGCCTAATTCGGATATACCGGGTAATGTTTGCTCCGGGGCGATCGCAAATCTCTCATCCAACTCCAACAGCTTAACAGATTTCACGCTGGCGATCGGATAAACCCGACTCGTAGACAAAAACAGCAAACTCGCACCAGTCTGTCTCGCCAACTCCAAAACATTCACAGTACCCAATAAATTCGTCTGCAAAACATACTGAGGCGAACTAAAACCAGCCAATACCGAAGGTTCCGCAGCGCAATCGATAATGCAGTCAGGGTTGAGTGCAACTGGATCTAAGTCTGCCGCCGTGCGAATATCCCCGTAAACAAACTGAATCCCGCAACTTTTAAGCCTCGGAATATTCAATTCCGAACCCCGGCGGCGCAGGTTATCCAAACAAATTATTTGCCATTCCGGGTGCAGTTTCTTCAGGCCAATTGCCAAACAACTGCCGATAAAACCCGCACCGCCAACAATTAAAATTCTTTCAGGCATTAACTAAAATTATTGCTAAAATATGGTTCGCAGTAAGGACTTCAGTCTTTATTCGTTCGTAGTAAGGGCTTCTGTCCTTGACTTGGCCAATAAATCTAATTTCAACTCATTCATCTTTCTAGTCCTGTGGTAGTCGCCGCGAGAGAGATGTTTTTCCAGCCAGACATACAAGACAATAAATAAATACCGGCTACCCATTTCTTTAATTTTCAGCTTAGAAATACCAGCAGTCCGATTGTACCACCTCAGAGGAATTACCGCATAGGAAAAACCCCGGACAATGGCTTTTAAAGGCAGTTCGACAGTTAAATTAAAATGATGGCTTAAAATCGGCTGCACGCCTTCAATCACTTCTCGGCGGTAGAGTTTAAAAGCATTGGTAACATCGTTGTAGCGCCAGCCAAAAATAGTTTTGACAAACCAGTTTGCTAAGCGGTTAATTGCTAACTTATGAATTGGATAGTCAACGACAAAGCCACCTTTGATAAATCGGGAACCGAAAACGCAGTCATATCCTGCTTGCAATTTGCGGTATCCTGCTACTAAATCCTTCGGATCGTCGGAAGCATCTGCCATCACAATTGCGACAGCATCGCCGTCAAATTCCGCTAAACCTCGTCGCACGGCAAATCCAAAACCGTTGGGAGGCTGATTGTTGATGTATCTAACTGTGGGAAATTCCCGCGATAATTCCTGGCAAATGTCAATTGTTCGATCGACACTGTTGTCATTCACAATCAAAATTTCGTGCGGAATGCCTTCTAAATCGAGCGTCTGGGCGATCGCCCGCACAGTACCTTCCAAACAGCCCTCTTCGTTGTGGGCTGGTACAATCACCGAAATTTTCACTCCTCATCCTCCGCGCAACTGGACAAATTGGTTGTCCACAGGATTATACACCCAAGCTTTAATTTCAGTTTGGGCGATCGACAAATCGCGATCGGACAAATCAACCGCCCACCTCGCATTATTGTACAACTGCGATTGCAAAATCTTAGCAATATCGGGACTGTCCAAATTTACATAAGCGTTAGCAAAAAAAGATTGTTTGTCGCCGACAGATAGCAGTACAATCTTAGGCTGTTGCAAATTTTCTGGCAAAACTGCCCAACCAGCAGCCTTGAAAGATTTTTCGCCCGTTGGGGGTTTGTCTAAATAGCCGTAAACTTTCTCTGGATTAGCAATAAATTCTACATTTTTAGCGAACTTTTTCCAACCTATTCGATCGAGAATTGCAGCGCCTTCTCTCACCAGCCAAGTTTTTTTGCTGAGCACCCTCAAACAGCTTTCTGGCGAATTCTTGAAAAACTCCGACGGTTCCAAATAGTTAATTAATTGCAAACAATTTTGAGCGCCTTGTTTGTAAAGGAGTGCCGAGCTAGTTTGGGCGATCGCCTGCTGAGAGTTAACAATAATTATAGCAATTAACAGCCCTGCTAATCCCCGATAAATAAATTTATAGTTGCGATTTATGATAGCAATCTTACCTCGGACAAACAATTGCCCTAACTGAACCAAAGCAATCAACAGCAAAATCGAATTAGTCGTATATCTCGAAGATTCGATCGCCTGAACCGCCCCAAATTCTGCCCTACCAGCGGTAATAAACAAAGACGACAACACCGAAAACAAACCTATTAACACCCAAGGCAAAGCCTCACGATTCTCGGTAATCTTTCTCCCAAAATGCCCTACAAAAAATATAAAACTTGCGAATATTACCAATCCTACCAATGCCGAAACTCCGGGCGATCGCACAATTGGCGAACCCAACAAACTTAAAAAATAATCAATCACCACCAGCGGCTTATTCAACAATGAAATAATACTTGTTTTCCGGCTCGGATGATAATCTATTGAGTAAATAGCACAAGTTGCCACAAACAGCAACATCCATACAATTAATCTGATTTTTTTATGTAATCTTTTTCCTTCTAAAGCCATCATAGCCGGAATCGCCACCAACCAAGAAAGCAAACCTTGAGCCAGGGAAAAACTAGCAATAAAGCAGAATAGAGCAGCAAGAGATATTCTAATTTTAGGCGAAAACTTGTTATTTGAAACCAGCACAATAACCGCTGATACAAAACACAAATTTACCAAAAACCAGGCTAATTGAAATCCCCAAAGCCAGTTTTCGTGCTGAACCAGGGAGAACACCAAAATACAAGTTAAAATATTAGCTAAATGCCACAAATTATCTCCATTTTTAGCTTGTAGAGAAGATAACTTGTAGGTGGCGATAAAAGTTAGCCCCGCCAAACCTATACTGAGACACAATTGATAATTAATATTCCATCTAGAAGCAAAAGCCAGCAGCGAAATAATTATTTTCGGGAACACTATGCGGTGGTTGCTGTGCAAAGCCCAAAAATCGTTAAAAGTTATATTTCCCTGAGCGATTTTTTCAAAGAAGGGGGCTAATCTCCACTCGTCATCGATGGGAACGTTGATGCTAAAATGCGCTACAAATCCGATTAATAAAACAACAGGAATTAGGTATAGACTAAATAAAATATTTTTTTTCATTAACATCAAATCCGGTAGCATCGGAAGTGTAAAATCCAGTCATCAGCTTTTCGACTGACAATTAACAGTCAACAGTCAACAGTCAACCGTCAACAGTCAACCGTCAACAGTCAACCGTCAACAGTCAACCGTCAACCGTCAACCGTCAACCGTCAACTGCTCGCTACTTAACAGTCTTGAACGTATCCAGTTTGCCAGTAAATCGGTTGATAAACATCTGCAAAACAGTCCGCTTGCCGATATTGATATTAGAACTTACAGCCATTCCCGACTGCAAGTTAACTTCCTGTTGATTTGGCTTGTTCTTGTTCAAAACAAACTTTTGATTCTTGAGCTTGATTTTGGTTTTGAAAGAGTAGTATTTCCGCAATTCGGTAGGAGGCTCAGCATCCTTGCTAATCTCTTTCACTTCACCCTCAGCAGTACCAAATTCCAAGGCCGGGAAAGCTTCAACATTGACTTCTACAGGCACGCAGGCGTATTTCGTCAGACCCAATTTCTCTCTGTTAACTTCCTTCTCTGGACAAACGCAGCTTTTACCTTTTTCGCAATCAATCTTTTCTCCATCTAATTGTTTGCCATGATACGGCTCCAATTTCTCGCGCTTCTGTCTCATGGCATCCAATACCAGAGCTACGTTGCTGTTTTCGAGGTAAACAACTGCTTCCAAACCGTTTTCGTCATCCAAAACCTTGAGTAGCTTTTCAGTTTGCTGCGCTTCGTAATAAGCTTCTTCGCAGCGTTTCGGGCGGGGATCCCCAGGCTTTACCACTGAGTTAATGATGGATTGGCAAATCGGATCTTTCGCTATATCCAACTTCGCATCCTGCTTCTTAGAAGGTTTCAAATCAAAGATTACCCCCGAGACTGGAGACTTCAGCACTTGAGTATCGCGGTTTTGCTGCGCTTTTTCTAGCTGAGCATTTACCTCAGACAGCTTTTTGAGGTTTTCTACTTTTAAGCGGCTAAGCTGAGAATCGCTGCTGGCAATTTGTTTCTGGTTTTCAGCAATTTTGGTGTACAGTTCTCTAGCCCAGGCATCCTTAGTGTTTTTTAACTGTTCTTCGGCGCGGGCTATAGACTCCTGAATTCGCGCTTGTTCTCCTTGCTGGCGCTCTATTTCTGCGGCAATTTTTTCGATGTCACCTTGACGGGCGTTAATTTCACCCCGGCGGGTATTGAGTTCGCCTCGGCGCGTGTTAATTTCGCCTTTGCGGGAGTTGATTTCACCTTCGCGCTGCTTGATTTGATCTTGCTGTTTGAGAACGTCGCTTTGGCCTCTGAAAACATCTTGTTCTTGCTTTTCTTTTTGCAGTTCGGCGATCGCTCCTTGCTCTACCAGCGGGCCTAATCTGCCCAGAATGGCTTGATTAGACTTCAAGACTTGTTGGGATTTTGCTAACTGTTCGTCAGCCAAATCTTTTTGAGCTAGGGCTGATTTGACTTGCTCTTGCGAAGAAGCTAACTGCTGTTGAGAATAATTTAATTGGTTCTGAGCAAAGCCCAATTGTTGCTGTGCGACGGTCATTTGAGCGCCGGCAGCTTTTTCAGCATTCTCAGCTTGCTTCAGTTGTTTGTCCAACTCCTGAACTTGACCTTGGGCTGCGGCTACGCGAGAGAGAAATTCCGATCGATAATTAACATACAGTCCTTGCTGACTGGCATCAAAATTTCCGCTCGATCCCCTGTTGAGGTACAGCTCGTCAATCAGAGCTTGCAGCACTTGATTTTGTGCCACGAGGCTCTGTCTGTCCTTGATTGTGGATTCTAAATTAGAAGGAATCGGGCCTTGAACTTTGCCGTTAACAACATCTTCGTAAAATTTATTTTCTTTTTCCAGGGCCTCTTTAGTTTTCTGGACCGACGTTAAATCTGCAGCGGGTGCTAGGGGGTTGAAAGTGAGCAGAGGCTGGTTTTTTTCCACGCGATCGCCATTTTCAACGTGAAGTCTCACCACCGCCCCTGTAGCGGGTGCTTGGATGTCTCTAGCACCATCTTTTAGTTCCAATTGGCCGACAGCCGGGACAGCTTGCTCTACGCTAGCAAAATAAGCCCAAACCACACCGGAAGTGGTCATCAGCATGATCATCCACAAAAACAAGTGGGACCAAATCGCTGGTTTTTCTAGAATGATTGGTTGCTCAGAAAGCGTGATCGATTTCATAGCCATTTGTTACTTCCCAATTATTAATTGTTCGTTATCGGTTGTAAGTTGTGAGTTGTGAGATATCAAGTATTCGATGACTCTTGTTGTTGGAAGAGGCAATAGTAACGTCCTCTAAGAGCCATTAATTCTTTGTGAGTTCCCTGCTCGACTACAGAGCCTTGATCCATCATAATAATTAAGTCGGCGTTTTGGATGGTAGTCAGGCGGTGAGTAATGAAAAACACCGTGCGACCTGCGAAAGCTTCTGCTAAGTTATTGCAAACTTGGCGTTCGGAATGATAGTCGAGGGCGCTTGTAGCTTCGTCTAAAATCAGCAATTTCGGGTTTTGCAAAATCGTGCGGGCGATCGCCAAACGCTGTCTTTGGCCCCCAGAAAGCGACGCACCGCGCTCTCCGACTATCGTATTGTAGCCAGCAGGCAAGCCCATGATAAAGTCGTGAGCCACAGCTAATTTTGCCGCCCGCACAATCTCATCCGTACTCGCATCGGGATTGCTCAGGGCAATATTTTCCTGTACCGAGCAGTTAAACAGCAAAGTATCTTGCAGCACCACCCCAAGCTGACTGCGGAGCGAATATAATTCCACCTTGGCAATGTCGTAACCGTCAATAAAAATCCGGCCCGAAAGCGGGGCATAAAGACGCTGCAACAGCTTCATCGCCGTACTCTTACCGGAACCGCTTCCCCCCACAATTCCCACAAAACTGCCAGCGGGAAAATCCAAATTCACATTCGCCAATTGCAGAGCCCCGCTTTCTAGGAATCGGAAGGAAACCTCCTCATACTTAACATCCCCTTGAATTGCAGGCAGCGGGATATTGCTCCTGTCTTCCTCGCTGGTTTCCGTGGGTTTATCGACAATATCCTTGAGCATATCGATCGACATCGAGACTTCTTGGAAACTCTGCCACACGCTCACAAAACGCAGCAGCGAACCAGTCACGTTCCCCGAAATAATTCGGAAAGCAATCAACTGGCCCAAAGTCATGTCATTGCTCAGTACCAAATAAGCACCCACCCACAACTGAGCCAAGTTACCCACCTGGTTTAAAAAGCTGCTAATCGTACCTGCTGTTGTCCCCGTGATAATTGTTTTAAAACTGGCTGTAATGTATTTTGCGTAGCGGCTAGACCACTCCCAGCGGGATTTTAATTCAATATTTTGAGCCTTAACAGTTTGAATTCCGCTGACTACTTCTACTAGATAAGATTGAGAGTCAGCAAAACGCATATTTCTTTGTTTGATCAGGCGCAGCACCAGGGGATTAATCAGAATAATCATCAGCGCCAGTACCGGTACCACTGCCAAAGATACGAAGGTTAGCTTCACGCTGTAGGAAAGCATCACCGCGACGTAGACCACCGAGAATACTGCATCGAGAACAACTGTTAAAGCTGTACTCGTCATGAATTCCCGAATCTGGCCCATCATGCTGAATTTGTAAACCAAATCTCCGACGCGCCGGTTGTCAAAGTAATTCTGGGGCAGCCGCAGCAAGTGGTCGATGATTTCCGCACTCAACTTGACATCGATGCGGTTGGAAGTATCTATAAATAAGAAGGTACGCAAACCATTTAGCAGTCCTTCAAACAGGGCAACACCTAACAGAAACGCCCCCAAAATATCCAAGGTGTCGATGCTGCGCTGACCTAATACTTTATCAATAATTACTTGGCTGATTAAGGGGTTGGCCAGACCGAATAACTGTACAAAAAACGAGGCTAAAAGCACTTCAAAAAACACTGTTTTGTGTTCCATCAGCGCCGGCACAAACCACCAGAAGCTGAACTGCTCTTTTTGCTCGACTTGGGGAGCTTGCAGCAGCAGGACTTCTCCTAGTTCTCCCCAGATTTCTTTAAACTGAGGTATCCGCTTCCGCATCAGCCCCTTTTCAGGAGTTGCCATCACCAATTCTTGCTCGGTGATGCTGTAAATAATGGCAAAGCTATTTTCCCATTTAACCATTACGGGAGCTTTGATGCGGTTGATGGCTTCGGCTGGGACTTGCGCTAATTGGGGCGTGAGGCCGATGCTTTGGGCGATCGCCCCGCAGGCTTGCAAGTTGATCGCACCAGCGGTTTTTAACTGATTTTCTAGAACTTTGCGGATGATATCCCGACGAAATTTGATGCCGAAATACTTGCTCAACATTTGGAAGCAAGCTAGGGGCGCATCTATGGTTCCTTTGGCGCGGAAAACCGGATATTTCGTATCCTTTGGTACTTCGGCTCGCGGGTCTGCAGGAGGTGGTGCGGGCTTAATCACCAGCGATTTTTCACCACTAAGCGACCTCACGCCTGGGTCTTGTATCGAAGTTTCGATTTGTGACTCTGGTTGCGGTTCTGGGGGTTCGCGGAAGCCGACCAAGCGCGCGCCGGCGTGACCTTCTACTTTTAAGGATTTGGCTGCGGTTTCCACAGAGAAACGGCTGCCGGTGGGAAAATCGCCCAAGACGCCGCTGCTGACGAGCCAAATGCGATCGGCATCTAACTCTTGGGCGAGCTCTTGGGTTTTTTTGTTGCCCTTTGGCACGTTGACAACTGTCGCGTCTTCCCAAGCTTGCAGGGTGAGTTCCTTGAGATTGGAAGTACCGTCGGCTTGGCGCTGCAATTCCAGGCTCAACAGTTCAAATACTTCGCTCAAGGAAGAGTGAGCGCGAAAGGCTTCTCCGAATGTGGGTTGTTTTTCCACTACACTCAGGAAATCTTCAGCAGGTATGACGATCGCGATTACATCTGTAGAGGCAATCGCCGTTTCGCAGGGAATTCCCCTGAGCAAGCCAGCCCAGCCTATAATTTCCTGTGACTGCACCAAACGCAAACTGACGTGGCGCTGCGACCGCTGGTCAAACCCCAGCAGCCGGGCCTGGCCTTGATAGATAATTGCCACCTGAGCCGGCATTTTTTCCCGTTCAAACAGGGGTTGCCCCGTGCTGTAGCCTAGGAGTTGGCATTTAGCCACCAACGCTAGAAGAGCCGTCTCAGAGAGTCGGTCAAAGGGAGGTGTTTTAGCTAAGAAATCCTGAATCTGGGAGAGGGAAACAGCGGCAGAAGTCATCCGATTTTAGATTTTAGATTTTAGATTTTAGATTTTAGATTGAATCCACAGATGAATCCGGAGGCTTTTTGTCAGGATGCTACGCTTTTAAAGTTTCCACGGATAAATCCGCGGCCCCAGACAAAATTGCTTTCGGTCACGATATTGAAGACACCGAAGACAGGGGTTGTAGCGGGCCAATCTTCGATACCTGTTCGGCGACCCAGCTTTCAAAGAGTTCGTTAATCAAGCGCAGCCGCATCGATTCGTCGAGCTGGGCCGGCATGAACTGTTCTAGTCGAATAATTACCATCCATTCTGCCAGAGGACGCGGTGTCCAGAGTTGATTTGGCTTGCTGACAGACAAAAGTTTGCTGATTGCCGGGTGTGGCTGGCTCAGGGGTACAGGGCCCAACACGCCGTCGGACTTGGACTCTGGGCCTTCGGAAAAGTTGCGGGCCACTTCGGCAAAGGTTTGTTCGCCTTCGAGGATGCGAAAGTAAAGTTCGTTTGCTAGTGCTGGATTTTTGGTGCGTACCAGGGAATAGACTACGTGGTCTAGGCTGGCTTTGCGGGTTAAAAAATAATTATCAACTTTAGGTCTCCAAGTCTCTTGCTTAAATTTTTCGATCAGCAAGGGTCTGACGGCCATGTCTTGAAGTTCTGCTGCAGTCATGTTTTGGCTGCGGAGCCAAGCTTCTCGGGCTTCCGGCGCTGTCAGTTGGTGCTGTGCCAGAAAGTTTTCGACGGCTCCCTGTCGTTCTTCGTCGCTGCAACTAAAGGATGCGATCGCTTGGTCTATGATTACACCCCGCAAAAATTGAGGCATCAACTGATACCGCTTCAGGAGCGATGGCATATCCTGAGCTTGAAGCAATTTATCGCCTATTTGAAAAAGTCCTGTCATTTTTTTATCTCCAACTGACTTGCGCTTTCCCTTTTAATTTAGCTGTGGCAGGAAAAGAGCGACAACCACTAACCTCTCAATCTCCCGATGATAGCAGAGCGTTAAGAAAGCTAGCGCTATTGCTGTCTATTTCTTGACGCTTTACCGGGCTACGGGTTCCTTTCAAATAGTTTGCCTATCAGGGAGGAGTAAGCGAGGCTATCAAGAATTTTGGGGTTTGTCGCCATTGTTTGCTGGACTCGATCCCGATAGTGCCGGCGCAGTTTTGGGTTGGTTCCCAGTGCTGTACTCAGCTCTATATAAGAGTTCTCGCTGTTTGCTACAAGTTCCGGAAGTTGTAGCTCTTCGAGGACTGCTGCTGATGGGCGCGATCGAATTTTTTGCCCTTTTCTTGCCACTACTGGCAACCCTACCAACAGCGCTTCTGAACCGGAGCCGGCATCGCTGTATGGATAGGCTTCTAAATATATATCAGCTAATTTCAGACATTTTATGCAATCTGCGCGATTTTTTAGCGCTCTTATCACAACTATCCGCTGTTTGTCAAGCCCAAATTCCCCGAATGTCGATCGAATTTGGTTGTAAAAAGGCACCGCCGCGTAGTTTTCTCGGCCCGAACCAAAGGGATACAAAACTAAAATAGAATTCGGCACAGCAGCAATAATTTTTGCCCAAGTTAATCGCAATTCTGGGATAATTGTCCAAACCGGAGCACCGGAGATGAACACTACAGATTCATCAGTGGCTCCCCAACTGCTGCGAGTCGGTTCAACTGTGGCAGCCGCTGATGCTACCGGATAGCTGAAACAAACTCCCGAACCTTCTAAAGTAATTAATTTTTCCCGATACTGTGCTGCTGCACCTGTCGGCAATGTCAAATCTCCAGCAATCAAATAATCGATATTTCGGGCTGCAGTGCTGGCCGGATTTGATGCAGCGGTAGCCATTTGCACCCGCGCCAGTCGGTGCAAACACAGCAGCGCGGTTGCTTGGGAAGTTTCGGCGATATTAGTGCAAATTAGCAGAATATCTAAATCGTGCGATCGAATTTCCTGTACTTGCTCTGGCAAATCCCCCGAAAGTTGCACCAGTTTGTCAGCGCAACTTTCGCAATATTTCCCCAATTGCTCATCCTCTACCTGGAAATGATACACGATAACTTCAAACTTGGTTTTATCCAAATATTCAAACGTGGGAATAGCAGCAAAAGTCTCGGAATTCAAACTAATTTGATTCAGCAAAAATCCCACTCTAATTTTATTTCGTTTAACTACTATTTCAGCAAAAATCCAGTCTATTTGACAGCCAATATTTTTTAAATAAAATTCCAGAATATCAGCTCGCCGAATCAAGACATCTAGCAGATTAGCTTCGCTCAAATTCAAGGTTTTAAAACTAACATTCTTAGCAATATAAGCAGCCAAATAACGCCAAACTTCCGCATCGGGAAAACGGGCAATATTAGTAGCGACGTAATCTATCAACCCCTGGAAATATTCCGAGTATTTTTCAACATCTCCCCTCTGCTGAAAACAAGTCGGAGATTGAAATAGAAAATTCAGAAAATCGTCAAAAAACCACTGGGGAATCGCTGCATTTTTATACTCTAGCCGCAACTGATAAGCCTCCCCGTACAGCATCGCTGCGAGGAGATATTGAATCTGCTCAGCAATTGCCCCTGCGTCAGCAAGTTGCGAGACTAACTGCTGCACAAAACTTTGTTCTGACTCCGTTAAAATTTCATGTTTCAGGTGGCAATCCATTAACAACTTATGAGCTTTTCCCGCTGCTTGCGAGTAAGCGCTTTCTAAATTTTTGGCTGGGAAATTTAGCCAATATTCCGCTAATTGTTGGCGGTACTGGCGCATCTTTTCCAGAATAAACTGGTTGGATGGATATTTTTTGTACTGTTCTACCAGCGCTGACAAGTTAGATATATTAGGCTGGGTTCTTATGGCTAACTTTTGGCGGATTGTATGTTTGATTTCGCGATTGAGAAAACTGTACTCAGGACTATTTAGCAGTTTTTTGTAAAATCTGACCACATCTTTATGATTTTCCCCAGCCGCGAAGTTTTTCCAGGTTTGTTGGTCGGGATGAATCCTGAGTGACGACAGTTTTTCGTCTACAAATCCGATGTGATAATTGCCCATGATGCGCCACCACATATCTAAGTCTACATACTGAGATAATCCTGAATCAAACAATCCTATTTCTGCAAAAACTCTGGCGGGAATTAATACGGTACTCGGTTCGCCAATTTTGTTGATGGGGTTGCTCAAGCAGTTAGCATCTGCGAGCAATTCTTTTCCGGACTGAATAGATTTTAAATTCGACCAACTTTTGTGCAAATCTTTAATTGATTGGGAAGCTTTACGCAAAATCGGGTGAGATTCATCGGCGGCGATGGTGATAGCGCGCGGGGAGAAAACCATACCGACTTCGGGGTTTTGTTGGGCGAGGGCGACCATTTTTTCGATACATTCTGGTGCTAGCAAGTCGTCTTGAAACAGAAATTTAATGTATTCGCCTTTGGCTTGGGATATGCAGAAGTTCCAGTTTTGTGATAAGCCGTAGTTGCGGTGCAGGATGATGCGGAAGTCGGCGGATGTCTGGGATTGGAAGGATTGGGCGATCGCTATTGTGCGGTCTGTGGAACCGTCATCGGATACAATCAGTTCTATGTTGGGATATGTCTGAGCCAAAGCACTTTTGATTGTTTCCTCAATAAACGCTTCTCCGTTGTACGTCGGAATGCAAATGCTTACCAAAGGCTGCCAGTTTTGCAGTTGGGCTTTTGATTGAGTTTTGGGGTGTGATGATTGCAAGTCAGCCTTAATTTTTGCAGACTCTGCTTTGGCTGTTGCTGACAGAGGCAAGTTTTGAAAATTATCAGTAATCTCGGCAATATATTCGAGACGTTTTCTAATTTTACTACCCGTAACTTGCGGGTTGAGTAAAGTCTGAATTTCCTCAGCAGCTACCGCTCCAATTTCTTGAGCTTTTTGGTAATTATTGAAAACTTTCTGCATTAAATCAGCCGCGTGTTCGACATCCGGTTGAGCCCAAACATTGCCTTTTTTGTAAGGCCCGCAATCTTGCTCAATCGGGATTAATTTATACTTGACCAAAAAGCTGTTACCGACATTCATAAATTCTGTATTTGATGAATAGTCGGTGGCAATTACAGGTTTGCCATAAAACATCGCCTCAGCCATTGTTAACCCGAATCCTTCGCAGCGGTGCAGCGATACGTAGCAGTCGCAATTGTAGAGCAAACCGTTAATTTGCTCTTTGGACAAATACCCGTCTAGATGTTTGATGTTTGAATTGTTGGCTATGGTAGAGTTTAAGGCGGTTTTAGCTTCGGGAAATTGATGTGAATTGGAAGATTTGATAATTAACAATAGGCGGTCATCTTCGCCGAAAGCTTGTTTGAAGGCTTGAATTGTAGCTAAAGGATTTTTGCGTTCGATGCGGCTGCAAAAGTCGAAGATAAACAGGAAAATAAATTTATCTTTAGGTAAACCTAACTCTTTTCTGCTGAGGGAAGGTGCGGGCAGAGCAATGCTGGGCATGATTTTGATGACGGGAATTGGTGAAACTTGGGCAATTGTTTCGGCACAATAATTGCTGTAAGTCCAAATTTCGTGAAAGTGATTAAATGCGGGCTGCCATTGGGGGGGGAATGCGGGTATTTCCCATGCCCAAAATCCGATGTTATATTTGTTTTTAAAATAGCTGGAACCTCTATGTTTGATAAAGGTTGTCACTTCGTCGGCGTTGACTTGAATTAAGTTGACTGGGTGCGGATTGTCAGGGCTAAAGTTTTGATAGGTGTTATCTTGTTGGCGGTGGGGACTGCGGGAAAAATTGTTGATGTTAAAGGGGATTTTGGCTGCTTCTGTTGCTCGGATGTTTGCTCGGACACCTTCTCCGACTCCAAATTCGCCGTTGATGTAGCCGGCGATGTTAATTCCTAAATTTTGATTCATAGTTTTTAATGTATTGAGCTAAGTGTTGTGTTATTTTTTTGATTAAAAAGCTGAATTAATTGATATTCTCAATGGCGCTTGAGGAGGGTAGGAGTTGAGAATAAATTATCGCGTTCTCAATATTTGCTAAGATGTAGCAATCTTTGCTGGATGGGGAACAGGATTTAATTGAACCGCAGAGGGCGCAGAGTACGCTGAGGAAGAGAAGGGAGGGAAGAGCAAGAGAATGAGTTGGTCTCGGAAAATTTTGTTCTTGACAAATGTGCCGATCGCCATTGTATACTGGCATCGCCATGCTAACTTTCGGCTGGTTTTCTGTCGCATGGGTTGCTCTGTTTGATTTTACAATAAACTAATCAGGAATTTTAGACAAAGTGCTCGATCGCGTCAACCACGACCTTTTGAAACTGCTACCGCCGGATGCTAAAGTCGTAGTCGAAATTGGCTGCGGTACGGGTTCGAGTGGTGAAGAATACAGGCAGATAAATCCCCACTGTCAGTATATTGGCATTGAACGCGATCGAGAAAAAGCCGCGATTGCGGTCGATCGGCTAAACTGGGTGACGGTAGCCGATATTGAAGAACTTGCCGTAGAAAGTCTCGACATCGCCCCCGGAAGCGTCGATTGCTTGATTTTTGGCGACTTGCTACCCTATTTCAAAAATCCCTGGGATGTCCTCAAGCAGTACAGTGCTTTGCTCAACCCTGAAGGGCAAATTCTCGCCACAATCCCCAACGCTCAATACTGGCGGCGCATTGTCAATCTGTTGCGGGGAGATTGGGAAAATCCCGATGGCAAGATGCAGCACTGGTTTACCCTAGAAAGTATTAAATCACTATTTGCTGATGCTGGATTGCAGGTTTACGAACTGCAAGGAAAGGGACACAAAACCGAAACTTTTTCCCGCTTCCAGCAATTGCTGCATCCAATGGTGAAGGCTTTAGAGCTGACATCGACGGATTTTGCTACGCAAACCGGTGCTCAATATTATATCGTGCGATCGACCAAATCGGCCATATCACCCCGCAGATTGCTGATCCAAACTATCATTATGGCTCCTACAGGCTGCGATCGCGTGCGAGTTTTGGAACCAGACAAATTTAGCGCCACAATTCCCGGAGTCCGCACCGTCTCCAGCGTGAAAACCGTAGAATCAATTAATCCGCTAGCTGGAGAAGAAAAAATCTTCATCTGGCAGCGGACAATTATGCAATATCCCGCCTACATTCCCAAGCTCAAAGAACTGCTGCAACAAGACTACTTAATAGTAGCTGAAATTGACGACAATCCAATCCGCCGCCGCGAATATGCAGACAACAATTACCTCAGCTATCGCGGCTGTCACTGCGTTCAAACAACGACAGAACCGCTAGCCAAAATTTTGCGGCACTACAATCCCAATGTTGCCGTATTTCCCAATCAATTAGCTTATCTGCCCCCAGCGCGAATTTACCCAACAGAAAATACAGTCACTCTATTTTTTGGTGCCCTCAACCGCGAACAAGATTGGCAGCCGATTATGGCAGCGCTCAATCGAGTTTTGGTCGCACAAAAACATCGGATTCGAGTTAAAGTCATCCACGACCGCCGATTTTTTGAAGCGCTGGAAATACAGCAAAAGGAATTTGAACCGTTTTGCAGTTACGAACGGTATCAAGAAATTATGTACAGTTGCGATATAGCTTTGTTGCCGCTAGTTACCAACCCAGTTAACGAAATGAAATCCGATTTAAAGTTTATTGAATGTGCGGCGCGGGGAGTTGCGGTTTTGGCAAGTCCCACAGTCTACGAAAATTCAATTATTGAAGGTGAAACTGGGTTAATTTACAAACATAAAAAAGAGTTTGAAATCAAGCTAAATTCGCTAATTAATGATAATATTCTGCGCCAACAAATAGCCGCGAATGCTTACGAATGGGTGCGCGACAACCGCTTGCTGTGCGGGCACTACCGGCAGCGGCGAGACTGGTACTTGCAAATGCGGGACGAGTTGCCGCGTTTGAATGCTGAGTTGCGAGGAAGATTGCCGGAGTTATTTAGCGACTAAGTGCGGAGGGGGAGATTAGGAGAGGGGGAGAGGGGGGGATTGGGAGAGATAGATTGACAACAATTATTTAGGTGAAACTCATGTGAGGAGAAGATGAGCAATCAACGAATTCAAAGTCATCGGGATTTGCAAGTATATCAACAGGCGCTTAATGCTGCCATGCACATTTTTGAGTTAAGCAAAAAGTTTCCTGTTGAAGAGAGATTTTCATTAACCGACCAGATACGTCGTTCATCGCGCTCTGTATGTGCTAATTTAGCTGAGGCTTGGAGAAAACGCCGTTATGAAGCAGCTTTTGTGGCTAAGTTAAGCGACTCTGAAGCCGAAGCGGCTGAAACTCAAACCTGGATTGAGTTTGCACTCAAGTGCAATTATTTAGATATTCAATCTGGCCAAGAACTCGACCTAGCTTACGACCAAATTCTCGCTATGTTAGTGAATATGATTCACCATTCCTCAGACTGGACAATCCCAAATAACACAAAAAAGTAATATATCTCCCCCAATCCCCCTCCCCCAATCTCCCCCTCTCCCAATCTCCCCCTCTCCCAATCCCCCCCTCTCCC
>NZ_JAUBTN010000027.1:0-79825 GCF_036705055.1 Microcoleus sp. CZ3-B2
AGAATGAAACAGGAAGTAAGGTTCAAAGTCCAGCTTTGTATAAAGCTGGGTAGCTTTGGGTAAGTCTTATGTAACGGAAAAAACAGACCGCTGGTTGGCAAGGTAACGCCCTACCGTAAAATATAAACCATGTTTGTTGTACGAAAACAGTTTTTGGTCTTGGGAAACAGGACTTCTGCGTGGGTTCCCTACGAAGGGATAAAGGCTGCAAAGCTAGAGATGCAGTGTCAGACTCGGATCGTCTTCAGTGACGAATCTCAGTAATGAGATACCCAACGCCGTGCAACGGCAGATGATACACGAAGCCTACACGCTCACCGAAGGTCAGTGCTAGGTATTTCACTCTAGACTAACTATTCCAAGGAACACACAAAAATAATGCGAATTTTATTTGTATCCGCCGAAGCAGCACCCCTCGCCAAAGTTGGCGGCATGGGCGATGTCGTCGGCGCTTTGCCTAAGTTTTTGCGGCGCATGGGACACGATGTCCGCATCTTCATGCCCTACTACGGCTTCGTTCCCGACAAAATGGACGTTCCCAAAAAACCTGTTTGGAATGGGGCGGCGATGTTCCAAAATTTCTCAGTCTTTGAAAGTGTTTTGGCGGGAACCGATGTACCTTTATACTTATTGCAACATCCATCTTTCTTGCCGCGCCGCGTTTACGGCGGCGTAGATGAAGATTGGAGGTTCACTTTTTTTGCTAATGCTGCCGCTGAATTTGCCTGGAATTACTGGAAACCCCAAATTATCCACTGTCACGACTGGCACACGGGGATGATACCTGTTTGGATGAAGCCTGACCCCGATATCAGCACGGTTTTTACTATTCACAATTTAGCTTATCAAGGGCCGTGGCGCTGGCGTTTGGAACAGATGACTTGGTGCCCCTGGTATATGCAAGGTCACAATACAATGGCTGCTGCAGTACAGTTTGCCGATCGCGTAAATACAGTTTCGCCAACCTACGCCGAGCAAATAAAAACCCCAGCTTACGGCGAAACTTTGGAAGGTTTGCTGTCTTACATTGGCGGTAAAGTATCGGGAATTTTGAACGGAATTGATACAGAATCTTACAACCCAGCAACTGACAAGTACCTCCATCAACAATTCAGTGTTGATACGCTAGAAAAGCGCCCAGCTAACAAAATTGCGCTGCAAGAAGAAGTCGGTTTGGAAGTGAATAAAGGTGCCTTTTTAATGGGCATGGTGACGCGGCTGGTAGAACAGAAGGGATTGGATTTGATCATTCAAATGCTCGATCGCTTCATGGCCTATACCGACGCTCAGTTTATTGTACTCGGAACGGGCGATCGCTACTACGAAACCCAACTCTGGCAAATGACAGCCCGCTATCCCGGTCGGATGTCCACCCAATTACTCTACAACGACGCGCTCTCCCGGCGCATTTACGCAGGCTGCGACACCTTCCTGATGCCCAGCCGTTTCGAGCCCTGCGGCATCAGTCAAATGCTCGCCCTCCGCTACGGCTGCGTCCCAATGGTGCGCCGCACCGGCGGTTTAGTCGATACCGTTTCCCACAACGACCCAATTAATGATACCGGTACAGGTTACTGCTTCGATCGCTACGAGCCCCTCGACTTGTTCACCTGCATGATCCGAACATGGGAAGGTTTCCGCTACAAAGATAAGTGGAAAGAACTTCAACAGCGCGGCATGAGAGAAGATTTTGGCTGGGATATTTCTGCCAAGAAATATGTCAATTTGTACAGCGATATTTTGGGGATATCGCCCGAAGAAAATGCACCGGAACCAGAACCCGAATTGAGCGGTGGTAAGGGTTAATCTTAGTAAGTCATATCAATTCCGGCTGCACCGGAATGACAAGCGAGGACACGGCAGTGCCGTTTCCCTACAATTGATCGCGGTAGGGAAACGGCACTGCCGTGTCCTCCATTTATATCATTCCGATGCTAACGGAATTGATATCAGTCGGTGTTTGATTCAACTGAATCGAAGGGCGATCGGCTGACGCACCCTACAGCTTAGTGCGTCAGTCGCTGTTTGATTCAATTTAGTCGATCGACTGACTACTGACTACTGACTGCTGACTAATGACTGCTGACTAATGACTGCTGACTGCTGACTACTGACTACTGACAAATTAATCAACAAATAAATCGAGAGGTAAATGACCGTAAGTCCCGCTAACTCCATCTTCCGAAGAAGATTGACACGACACTAAAACTCCTCGGTAAGTTCCCGGATAACCATCAACATAATAGGAACCCTTCAAAGTATTGAACTTAATATAAACCGAACCGGTAAAGGTCGAACCAGTATTTGGATCTAAAACAGCTTGATATCCGAAAGCTTTCAAATAAGTTTCTAAAGCTAAAAAACCCTCATCCGTCGAAGCAGCGCAAACTCCCAGCATTTGATAATCCGACAAACTTGCTACCAGCAAAATCGCTTGACGCAACGCCTGTTTTTCCAGCGGCGACGCTACAGATTGCATATCCAGACAAGTAAAATCTTTGAGGATTTGCTGTGCTGCTTCAACAGTCAGGGTAGTCGGGTTTTGAGTAGACATGAATTGCTCTGATATTTACCAAAAGTACGATCGACACTCGGGCACTCGTCAACGGATTTCTGCCATTGCAACCCTCGATCGACGGCGGTAACACTCGCGCCAGCCCCGATTATAGCCTAATTGTGGATCGGGAAATCATTTTGGGCGATCGACCTACTGCCTCGCACAATCTACCTAGATTCCCAAAAAATATCACAAAAATGTCAACTTAGCTGAATTTGCCTCTATTAAAAGTATAGACAAAAAGCACACAAATGAGTAAATAAATTATGAAGTTAGAGCAATTATCGAAAGACCTAAAACTTGTGAGGAAATTTATTGTTAGGTTGCTAAAGAAAGCCAAACCCCTCTACTTATTCCTAATATTTAGCATCTGTATAGGTATTTCTGGCTGGACAGTAGAATCTAATTTCATCAAAATTCCTTTAATCGGCTTTCACGACATTGTAGACACTCGCAATCCCGCCCAAGTGCCACCAAAGCGCCTTGCTTTTTCCATAGACTACACCAAACAAGATTTTTCAGTATTTTTAGAATATATAATGAAAGAAAACTATTGGTTATTATCATCTCAAGACCTGTACATATACTTTATCAAAAAGTCCCAGCCAATACCACCTCAAAGATTGGGTCAAAAACCGATTATGATCTCCTTTGATGACGGGTATAAAGGCGTTCATGTAAATGCACTTCCCGTCTTAGAAAAACTTTCAGCAGTCCACCAGAAAAAAGGCAAATTTGTGTTATTTGTCAATCCTCAGTTCTTAGGTGTGGATATGGGTAAGAAATTCATAGCCCACGCTAGTTGCAATGATTTAAGATACGGATATAAACAAGGTTTTTATGACGTTCAATCTCACGGTTTTTCTCACAAAAACTTCACTCAAATTAGCGCAAAAGAATTAGAATTTGAAATTGCCCAATCTAAGTCTGAATTGATAAAATGTATGGGAGATTTGGACAAAAATAAGATTATTGGCGCTCACATAGCTTATCCCTACGGCGCATCAAACAGACAAGTGGAAAAGATTTTGCCTAAATATCATTTAACTGGTTTTTTGTACAATGACAATTTCTTCAGAGCAAACAGACTCAAAAATAACTACCGCATTTCTCGCATCACTGTGGATAAATATATGTCGCAGCAAGGTTTAATTCAGATTGCTAAAAAAGCTTCTACTCTCAGAAAGAAAGAGTAGCTTTAAGTAGCATTTTATTGTGGTTTATTTCCTTAATTTTGCTCGTTTATCCGCAAGTTGGGGAGGCGCGCGCCATTGTGCGATCGTGCAAAAAAGCTAGTAGCTGTTACTGATATTTGCACGTTTAGATCAGTCCGCGTTTTTTGAGCTTTGCTAGCGCATCTTCTGCCGCATTTTTCTCAGCATCTTTCTTGCTTTTGCCTTTCCCTTCTCCATAGCATTTCTCTGCAACATAAACCTTAGCGAGAAATTTGGGCTGGTGGGGCGTACCTCCTTCTTGGACTGTGACGTATTTGGGCGGAGTCGCTTCACCGTTGGCTTGTACCCACTCCTGAAATCGGTTTTTCGAGTCTACAGTCGATCGCGTTTCCACAACATTTTCGGGAACAGAATCAAACATTTGCCACACAAACTCGCGAACTTTGTCCATATCTTCCGTGTCCAGATAGTAAGCGCCAATGAATGCTTCAAAGGTGCTGCTGAGCAAATTTGGATTAGTAATCCCACCTTCTCGATAAGCTCCTTTGCCGAGTCGCATTTTTAAGTCTAAACTGATTTCAGTAGCAAATCTGGCTAATTGTCTTTCATCTACTAATGCAGAACGCCGGCGAGTCATTTCGTCTTCTCCCATTTCAGGGTGGCGCTGATAGAGATATTCGCCACTGAGAAAAGTCAGCAAAGCATCGCCGAGAAATTCTAAGCGTTCGTTGTCTTCTTCGCGGAATGTGGGGTTTTCGTTGACGTAGGAACGGTGGGTTAGGGCTTGGCGCAGCAGTTTTTCATTGTTGAATTCGGGAATGGTTATTTCGAGTTCTTGTGTTTGATTAATCGGGCGCATGGGAGTTTGGTAATTGTTATTGCTTTTGGAGTTGGGTGTTGTTATGTTGGCAGACATGAAGGAGCCGCAAATAGCGGTTGCTTTGGAGCATCTAGTTTATCAAATAAACTGGATTTTTGCTATCTGCGGCCGGGTTGATTTTAACAGATATTGGGCAGTTTTAGTATTACCCGGTTAGTCCGTCAGTCCGCCAGGGGTTAAAACCCCTGGCTCATAGCTAAAGTCCTCTTAAGAGGACTGAAGATTGTGTTTTTTAACTGTCTGTCAGTCGGTTTTAACCGACTTTAGCTATTAGACAGGGAATTCATTCCCTGGCGGACTGTGCAACTTTATGCAGATAATTGATCTGCTTTTCTTGATAACTCTTTTTGATTTTTAAGTTGTGGCTTCAATCCTGCACACAAATGAGACAATTCGTCTACATAATGAAAGTTATCCTCACCAACGAGGTTAATCAGTTTTTGGCTGGCACTTTTACGCCGTGCAAAAACGATGACTGTTATACCCAAAGCCTTCAAAACGGTGATTAAACCTGCAAAGTCCCTATCTCCTAAGACTAGGATAATTATGTCCAGAGAAGGCTTCATTGCCACTCGTTTGATACAGTCAAACACCAATTGTTTATCTGCACTGTTTTTACCATCGGGGACATCAACGCCTTTAAAACCCTGCTTTTCTAGCCGAGTATTGTGGGTATCTTGATTTTCTTTCTGCGAATTGTAGTAACTTTTAGGCGGTTCTAAACGTCCTTGTGATTTGGCAAAAGCCAGCAGTAATTCAGCTTGATTTGGCTTTAAGTAGACGTTCTGAGAATCCAAAAACATGGCAACTCGCTGAGACTTGCTTTTTTGTTTGCCTGCGGTTCGATGATTGTCCGTCATTTGATTGTGTCCTACAAAGAGGTTGACTGGACAGCCTCGACGTATCGCGCATCTAGCATTAATGGAAAGTTGCTTGTGGATTTGCTCAAAAATGAGCATCTCAGCACAGGACAATCTGTTACCACAAAACACTGTAATTTTGTTGGGATTTGATTAGCGTCTTAGCTACAGGGCTTACAGAACTCAAAGGAGTTTAGTAGCACACCGTTGAAGGGAAATCTAACTCAATGATGTTTCGATTTTGTCAAGCTTGTATCAAACTTGTTAAAACGACATTAGACGTTCTTTCCGCTCAACGGGGTGCTAGAAACTCCTTTGAGTTCTATAAACCCTGTAGCTAAGACGACTCAATCAACATTCCTTAATTTTGAATGCGATATTTTGTTTTAGCTGTGCTTTGAGCATGGCATTTTAATTATGGGATGTCAAGTATTCGGTAAAAATTATTTTTCTGACATCTTTATATATATCTGAATGGGGTTTCCGCCCACCTGATATCGCCAGTTACGCACCCTCAGAAACCGGGTTTCTACCAGTTTTTGGCGACGAGTCACGATAAATATCCCAAGAAACCCGGTTTCTCGCCCCCCATGTGCGATCGCCCTTTGAGATTTTCACCCACCTGATACCGCCAGTTACGCACCCTCAGAAACCCGGTTTCTACCAGTTTTTGGCGGCGAGTCACGAGAAATATCCCAAGAAACCCGGTTTCTCGCCCCCCATCTGCGATTGCCCACAAGCCCCTCTCCCCGTGGGCCCGTCCCGCTTATCGCCAGCATTTGAAAACTAAATGTAAAAATATGTTGCAATGTTTCTACTGTTGTGTTAAGTTTAGTTACATAAGGTTGAAATTAAACGAGGTATCCGATCGTGCAAAACAAAGACGCAAAAGTAGGCTTCACTGAGTTCGCTGAAACCTGGAACGGTCGTTTGGCAATGCTAGGTTTTGCGATCGGCTTAGCTACCGAACTCCTCACCGGTCAAGGCATTCTCTCTCAAATCGGTTTGATGTAATCAGCTTAACTCCATAAAATAGCTGTAATTTGTGGGGATCGACCCCCTTGACAAGTGCGATCGCCCCGCCCGCTAATAAGTCCCCTTCATTGATAACGAAGGGGATTTTGCATTTTTTATCAAAAATTAAAACCGATGGTACTATCATTTTTTTCGTCTGAATATTTATCCTCACTAAGCAATTCCTACCGAACCCAACATCCTCGATTTAGGAGTAAAAGCCGGAAGCTTCACTAAACCCTCCCGTTGGCGAGACCGCAGACTGTTATTTAAAATCATCTCCGACAGATCCGGCATTTCTTGCCAGCAGTGGGAGCAGAACCAGTAAATGCGATTGTGGCGAGCGTGGCGGAGCAGTGTAGAAGAACAACAAGGGCAACTATTCATGATATTTTAAACCTTATTTAAGACGTGGAGCGATCGGCAATTCATTGCAGAGATTCACGAATGGAGGCGGATATTAATTTCAGACACAACAAATTTTTTTTTCACTCACAACTTTGAGTGTCTCGTAAGTACCACTTTTGAAGACTCAGCAGTAACATCACAATCAGAAGCTGAACCATCCAAGGCGCGACAGAAAAACCCCAAAGAAAACAACCTAGTCCGGCCACAGCCACAAGTACAAAAATATCTTGAGAGGTTTGCCAGTAAATCCAGACGGCTGCCAGAGAAACTATCAGTAGTAAAATGTAAGCTGAGGGCATAGTCGTCTTCTCCAAAGGTGTCTGCCAACTGTCAGGAGCGATCCCCGACCATGTACTAAAACTAAAACTAAAAACTGAAGAACTTATGAAGATGAGCAAATTGTTACAAAAAGCAAAATACTCCTGCTAATTATTATTTATCCGATCGCTCAGCAGGAGTAATTATTTTAAAGGCTAAAGAATTCAATAGGGGCGATCGACCTATGCTTCCTCCCAGCCCAAAGCTTGAGCCACCATAGCAGCCAAAACCATCGGTTCAAAAGGCTTAGCAATCACACTGACAACGCCTAAATCTGCGAACATTCGCCTGTCGCTAGCGAGAGCCTTAGCCGTCAATAAAATTACTGGAATGTGCCGCGTAGCATCATTAGCTTGTAACTGTTTAAAAGTAGTAGGCCCGTCTTGATCCGGCATCATCACGTCCAAGAGAATAGCATCAGGCTGTTCTGCAAGAGCCTTAGCCACGCCCTCGCGGCCAGAACTCGCCGTCAGGACTTCCCAGCCGCCTACTACCTCAAGACTCACTTGAGCCACTTCCCGAATATCTTCCGCATCGTCAATTACCAAGATGCGCTTGGCATTCAAAATTAACATTTTTTTTAACAATCAGAACTTATTCTCAGATTAAAGGCGAAATGTGAATGTTTGGTAAAGCAAAGTGTTTTGCCAGATCGAACTTTACACTAAATTTTTAAAACAGTAAAATCTTTCCACCCTAAAAATCGGCTTTTTGACCTCAAATCCCGATTTTAGGCCGTTCCGGCGCATCTATCCTAGCAAAAATAACAATCTTGGACCCACTGCAATTACCAAATAAACCTGGTTTTTTTAATATAACTTTGCCGGCCTTAGCTGTAATATCCTATCCGGTCAATTGACAGCACTAAGATTGGTTCGATCGTTCGGACTTTAGTCCGAAAAAGCTGCGGACTTTAGTTCACACTACGAACCTTGCTGCAAGTAAATCTAAAATCAAAAACTTGTACGCTCGCGACTTGTCCGCTGGCGTAGCCTAAGCAAGCCGAAGTATCTAAAATCTAAAATCGAATACCTTCTGCCTTCCCTTAACTTTGCCCTTCTCCGAGAATTGGCAGACTTAAGAAAAAAGTGCTGCCCTCATCCAAAACACTCTCTACCCAAATCCTGCCCCCGTGCTGCTGTACGATACTGCGACAAATAGCCAGCCCCAAACCAGTACCTCCTTTCTGGCGAGAATCAGAACCATCCACCTGTTGAAAGCGTTCAAAGATGATCTCTAGCTTGTCTGCCGGAATGCCCCGCCCTCGGTCTTTGACAGCAATCACGATAGACGAACTCACGGACGACAAGTGCGGATTGGTGGCGACAGCATGAGGAGAGGATAGCGACTTCAAGTCCGATCGGGCTGTCAAATCCCGATCGTGCATCAACTCCCCGCTCAGCCAAACCGTAGCCCCTGACGGAGAAAATTTAATAGCATTGCTGAGCAAATTTGTCAAGGCTTGAATTAGCCGATCGGGCACAGCCCGCAACAGAGCTTCCACAGGCCTGACGGACAAAATAACTCCCGCCTGTAGCGCCATGCCCTGCATCTCGTCAGTCGCCTGCAACATCAGCTCAGCAACATTGCAAGTTTGTTTGACGGCAGTGCTGTAACTCGACTCCATGCGCTCTAAATCGAGAATGTCGTTGATCAAGCGCACCAAGCGGTCAGTATTAGTGACAGCAATTTCCAGCATCCGCTTGGCTTTGTGAGGGTGAACGTCAAGCAAACCGCTGTTGAGGAGGCCTAGAGCGCCGTGAATCGAAGTCATCGGTGTCCGCAGTTCGTGGCTGACAACGGAGATGAATTCATCTTTCATGCGCTCGACGGCAAGCCGATCGGTGATATCTTTAAAAGTCACCACGGCTCCAATAATTTGGCCTTGTTCTCGCATCGGAGCGACAACGTACTCCACCGGAAAAGTGCTGCCGTCAACCCGCCAAAAAACTTCATCATTAACGCGCCGAACCTCTCCGTCTGCTAAGGTGTCTAAAATTTGAGAACTTACCCGCAAGGGCAGTTTTCCCGTTGGCGCGGCGGCGCAGTCGGCGACAAGTTCAGAAGTAGAATTGATGACAGTTGCAGGCGACAAAAGCTCGATCGCCCGCGAGCATTCTTCGTGAGAACGGTTTATGGTTTCATAGAGCGGTCGATCGATCCATTCCTTCGAGTCGCAGCCGGCCATTCTCACCGCCGCCGGATTGACAAAAGTTACTTTTCCCTGTTTGTTCAACCCGCAAATGCCTTCCCCGGCGGAGAACAAAATCATTTCTGTTTGGTGGCGGAGTTGTTCTAGGGCTTTTTCAACTCGCTTGCTGTCGCTGATGTCGCGAGCGATTGTCGAAACCCCCGTCACCATTCCTTTAGCGTCTTTAATCGGAGAAATCGTCAGGGACACATCTATCTGTTCGCCGTTTTTGTGTAAGTGTACGGTTTCGTAATGGTCGATAGTGGTTCCAGCCCGAATATTTTCCAGAATTTGGGGCATTTCCTTGGGGCGTTCGGGTATTGCTAAAATTTCGATCGACTTCCCCTTGACTTCCGCCGCACAGTAGCCGTAAATCTTCTGGGCTCCTGCATTCCAGCTCTGAATTGTCCCGGCGAGGGTTTTGCCGACGATCCCGTCGTCAGAGGACTCGACAATGGACGCTAAGCGGACGAGTTCATCTCTAGCTTGCTTGTATTCGGTGATGTCGCGACCCAAAATCACGATACTTTTGCGTCTGCCGTCAGGGTGAAATAGGGGTACTTTAATCACGTCGTAGATTTTCACAGTACCGTTCGATTGGGGAATCACTTCTTCACCCCTAGAAAGCATACCTTTTTCCCACGCGGCTCGATCGCTCACCTCGCACGCCTGTAGCGCCTCCAGATAAAAAGGGCTGAGTTTTCCTAGCTGAGAATCTGTCAGGCCACGGTATTCATCTGCTGATAGCTCGAACAATTCCAGTATTGCTTGATTTGCCTCCTGCCATCTGCTTTCGCCATCTTTGAAGCAGACAATATCTGGCATGGCATTCATCAGCAAGTCGAGATAGAGGTTTTCTCGCAGTGCAGCTTCTGCCTCGGCCCGCTTAGCGATTTCCTGTTGCAGGTTTTTGTTGGCCGTTTGCAGCGAATCAATTAACAAACTTTCGCTAACAGTGCGTTGTTTAATTATTTCTTGGAGTCTGTGGACTTCTAGCGACAGCTTCCTGCGGGCCAACAAATTCTCTACCCGCAAGTGCAGTTGGGCGGCCTCTACGGGAGTTACGATTAAATCGTCAATTCGGCGATCGAGTTTTTGTGTTTGCTGCCCAAAAGGCGGCTCGGTGAGGGCGGGGGTTTGGGATGTGCCCAGGAGCAAAAACGGTAAAAATATCGGCTCGGCGGCTGTTTTTAATGCTTCTATCAGCGGCCCGAGGCGATCGAAATTTGCCTCGTCGAGAATGCACAAGTCAAAAGCAATTTTAGGAATGTGAACTTCTGAGTTTGGTTCGCAAGTGCGATCGGGTACGATCACCTCATGTTGGGTGTTGAGGTGTGCGATCGGCAAATTAGGTTGTTGGTGGCGATCGACCAAGAGCAAAATGCGGTTCATTAATTTGATTTATTTCCTCATAAATAATGATTTAATTTCATGTGAATTCACTTACTATCTGGTTTGTGGTGAGGACTGAAGTCCTCGGAAAATGCAGGACTAAAGTCCGAACGATCGAACCTCTTTTCTAGCTGGTTTGTGGTGAGGACTGAAGTCCTCGGAAAATACAGGACTAAAGTCCGAACGATCGAACCTCTTTTTTAGCGATCGACCTACCGGACACAATCAAACATAATCTGACTACTGACTACTGACTACTGACTACTGGCTACTGACTACTGACTACTGGCTACTGACTACTGACTACTGACTACTGACTACTGACTACTGACTACTGACTACTGACTACTAACTAATGACTCTTTACGGCATTCCGATCGCAATCAAAGAATCGAACGGCATACAACTAGAATAACGCTCCCCTTCCGATAAAACCGCAATCAGCTTCATTTGCCAGTCTGGCATAATTTGCAAATCCGCCCAGGGCACTGCTATCTCCAAACATTTATCCAGTCCCACTTGGGTTCTGCTGATGCGGGGATGCCACTCATCGCCCTCTCCTGCTTCTTGAAACCAAATCGATTTCGTCAGCAAATTAATCTCTAACTGATGGTGGAACCGATAGTTGAGCGGTGCTTCGTCGGGCCAACCCGACAGTGGGATCGGACTGTTGTGCATCGTGCGATCGGGATAATACCAGAACAAGTTTAACTGCGGCGGGCAATCAATACCCGGCCGCACCCCAGCATTGAAGTCGGCGCGCAGGTAAAAATTCAAGTGATCGACTCCGTACCAAAGCCGCTGAATTGCCGAACTCCGATGCATTGTACCCCTTGCTCCCCCAATTTCAATGCGGCCGGCTTTGTCCCAATCCTGTTCGTTGCCGATACCGTCGATAATCGGGTGAATAAAGCTCAGCGGCTCGCGATCGCCAGCCGCGTGATGCGCCTCTACTTGCCGCCGCACTTCCGGGGGTACAGCCTCGCCGAGAGCTTCGTAAATTGCTGCTACGTGTTCGCGGAATAACTGATCGAACATAGCATCTTGATTTGACGTGTGGCCTTCGCCAAACCACCAAAACCAGTCGGAACCTTCGGCCGCATAAAGCGCTTCCCAAGCTTCGGGATTGCTTTCTTCCGTGGCTTCTGGATGGTTGGCCAGTATTTGTCTCGCGGCCCCTAACAAGTCCCAAGCGCGATTTTTCGCGGGATCGCCGATCCAAGTTGTCAGGGAACCGTCTACCCAGGAACCTGTGTGCAGTTGGGCTGCGGGTATTGTTTCGGTGGCTGGGAATTTGTCGAGAAATTCCGAAACTGTGACTAATTTGATATCTGGATTGTCGCTGAGAGTTTGATAAAGTGATTCTAAGAACGGTTTGCCGTCTTCGGGATAGAATTCCCAGCAATTTTCGCCGTCTAGGGCGATCGTCACCAACCACGGATTTTCTAAAGCTGTTTCGCCACTTGACTGTCGGTGTTTGAGAGTTCTGCCGATCGCCTCCAAGTGTCCCACCAAATCTGACGCTGCTTTTTCCGGTTCCATAGAACCGTAGGTAAACCCAATCAAATCAGACAATCTGTGGTCTCGAAATACGATCGCCAAATCACCATCAGGAGTTTCTAAACGATAAGGGCGATACAACAATTCTGGCTCGTAAACATTCCCCGCCCCATCCCGGTTAAAAAACTGTTTAATTGTCCACCCCAATACTGCCTCATCCGAGACAATCCATTTAAAACCTTGTTTAGCAATGTAGGGCAAAATTTCCGGGCTAACCGCCTGTTCCGACGGCCACAAACCGCGCGGTTGGCAATCAAACCTTTCTTGATACATTTCCCAGGATTTTCTCAAGTGTCTGGGAATATCTTCTGCCCACTGGAACCGATGTTTTGGCAGCGTCATGTTAGGAATAGCTACGCGGCCGCTGTTGGTGTCGGCAAGCAGCGGTAAAATCGGGTGCGTGTAGGGGGTTGTGGAGACTTCCAATTGTCCCTGGGCTTGCATTTTACGGTGCTGGGGAATGATTTTTGACAGTATTTCTTTTTGTTTTGCGTAGATGTTTTTTCTGTCTGCCAAGCGAAAACCTTGTCCTTGTTTCAGCCACCCGGCAATCTCGGGGTCATCCCAAAACAGCGGATCGATCCAAGCTAAATTGTGCCACGCCAGCAAGTCGCCAAAATCCTGGACAGTCCAGTTTTCCAAGCACCACTGAATGCCTTTTTCCTGTCGCTGAGTGTAGAGTTGAGCGTACCGGGGATGGGGCTGAATCAGGGTGTGGTAGTTGGCATCAAAGAAGTGTTCTAAAACAAACTCTTTTTCTTCGATGTTTAAATCATTGGCTCGCTTGAGAGTTACCGCCAAGTAAGGGTCTAATGCTTTGTCTGCGATGCAGTCTTCTATCTGCAAAATTAAGGACGGAACCAGGTTTACTGTTTGATGCAGTTTGGGATATTTTGCCAGAATTAGCACTAAATCCAAATAGTCTTTGACTCCGTGCAGGCGCACCCAAGGCAGTCGGTATTGAGCCTCTTTTGCTGTAGCGGATACTCGGGATTTATACAGCGGTTGGTGTTGGTGCCAAATGAAGGCTACGTAAAGGGGGTGAGACATCGAATTTGGTAATGGGTAGTTGGCGATCGATCATTAGTAATTAATAATTATAATTTGTAATTTTAATTTTGGTGTTGCAGATCCAAGGTTGAAGGCAAAAATAGCGATCGGCTTGTCGGTCAATAACGGATAGCAAATCCAGACAATTAGTAATTTGTCATTGGTCATTAGTTAGTAGGTCAATTTTACACCAATGGCACTCCATCGCAGACTAGATTAAAAGCATCTGCGTCCATCAGTGTTTATCCGCTGGCAATCTGCGGTTAACAGAGCGATCGAAGATTTATGCAAGAGATCTTTTCTAAGGACTAATGACTAAGGACTAAGGACTAATGACTAATGACCGGAAATTTGGGTACAAGCCCCTTCTTCAGTGGACGGCTTTAATTATATTTTTTGAAAAAGCATCTGGACGTTTGCTCATGGCTATGGTGTAATAATCAGGTAGGAGGACAGAGCAAATGTTTCATTTAACCTAGGAATTTAAACTTAAACCAACAACAGGACAGATAGCAATCTTTCAGGATTGGCTAGAGCAATGCCGTCGTGTGTATAACTACGCATTGGCAGAGCGCAAGCATTGGTTTGAGTCTCGTAGCTGTCGAATTCACGCTTGCTCTATCCGATCTGAGTTCATCATTCCAGCCGAAACGAAACGACCAACTTATGCAAGCCCGTGCAAAAGTTTAACTACGGTAAGAGCAAACATACCCGCTTTGGCTGCCGTTACCGTACAGGTTCTACAACAGACACTAAAAAGACTTGAAAAAGCTTTCGTAATTATGTGGGAACAAAAGCACGGTTTCCCTCATTTCAAGAAAAAAAGAAAAATGCGATCGTTTGTGTTCCCAAAATTGGGGATTAATCCCGTTCCAAATCAAGCGGTGAATCTGCCTAAAATTGGTTTAGTTAAGCTTGCATCAATCACGTCCTATCCCTTGATGGTACAACGATTAAGCAAGCAAGGATAATTCGTAGGCTGAGCGGTTGGTGCGCGCTCTTAACCCTACAATGGGACGTTTCAATGCCCGATATAATGCCTCACGGTGAAGGGGTCGGGATTGATGTTGGACTCACTAATTTTTTAGGAAATTCTAACGGTCTTCTAGTTAAGCGCCCAAGATTTTTTAAAGATGCAGAATGCCAGCTTAAATTGCTGCAACAACGTCTCATTAGGACAAAACTAGGCTCGAACAATTGGCGTAAAGCTATGAAAAAAGTGGGACAATTGCACGAGTATGTTGCTAACGTCAGAAAAGATTGGCATCGAAAATTATCGCATCAAATCTGCAAAGACCTGGGGATGATTTTCGTCAAGAATCTAAATCTGATTTGGCTGTCTAGGGCGATGCTAGGGAAACATTGCTTAGACGCAGGTTGGGGTCAGTTCTTCACTATCCCAGAGCAAACTTGCTTGAAATATGGCGTTTACTTTCAGAAGGTAAACGCCAATAAAACTAGCCAGATTTGTCCAGATTGCGGTGTTGAAACAGGCAAAAAAGAGCTTGATGAGCGTACTCATAATTGCTCAAATTGCGGTTATACAACCGACAGAAATGTCGCAGTCGCTCAAGTAGTTCTAGTCATAGGACTTGCAGCCCTAGGGTATACCGCCTGTGATGCTTGCTGAGGGTAAATTCATTGGAATCCCTGCGAATCAAGAATCCCCACGCCTGATAGCTGGGGAGTGTCAATAATTACATTACCTGTTCGACTTCGGCGATTTCTGGAATTGCTTCGCGCAGGCGGCGTTCAATACCCATTCTCAGAGTCATTGTGGAACTCGGACAAGAGCCGCAAGCTCCTTGCAGTCTCAAGTGTACTACCGGGCCGTCGATTTCTACGAGTTCGACGTTGCCGCCGTCGGAAATCAGGTAGGGACGCAGTTCATCGAGAACTGTTTCCACGTTATCTCTGGTTAGTGCTAGTGTCGTCATAGTTTGCCTCTGAAATAATTTCTTGATATTGGGTTTATTCGATCGTAGCCTGAGTTGCTGCCAAATCCAGCCGTCTTGGACGCGCAACTTCGATTTTTAGGGTGGGCGACGGGCCGCGCACCCCAGTCTGTAAGATTAAACTACTGCTGGTTGCAGCAGTTTGATGTTGGAATAGTTAAATTCGGTTGTTGTCAGTTGACCTTTTTCTTTCGATCGCACTACTTGCTTCGTCATGACATAATAGTCACCTATTTTGTCAAAGGTATCTTCAAATTCCAGTTCTTTGATGATTTCGTTGGTTTCGGGGTTGCGGAAAACCGCATCGTAGTGGCTAGCCAAAGAACCTTCGGGAGTTTCCAAGCTTTTGTGCGTGTCAATGACGAAAGCCATGCGGCCCATCACCCGGCTGACTTGACAAATTGACAGACCTCGGATTTTATAATTCGAGCCCATTGAGTCGCCTTTCACTAGAATATCCACAGCCTCGCTGCTGTCCTTCTCGCCGAGGGTGAAGCTATTTTTGCCGTGAGATTGTTCAAATGATGAGCGCTTGCGGTGGGTAACAATGTCCCGCATTTGGGTGTAAACGCTCTGCTTCACTTCCTCGTCTGCAATACCGCTGACTTCCACGCTCATGTCTGGTTTGATGGAAACATGACCCGTATATACTTCGTCGCCTTGTTTGAGTTCAATATCGGCACTGTAACCGGGAAAATTGGCATCCCAGGTGTAGCGGTGTTCGTAAGCAGCGCGAAACAAATCGCGAGCGTTGGCTTGCTCTGACATAAATTCCTCTTTGTGTTGACACCCATCTAGTTTAGCTTAACGGCTGGCTGGCCCCACCTTCAGCGCATAGGCGGTTTCCCGACTCTCGCACTAGCACTTCTTGAGGTTGCTGCTGCGATCTTAATTTGAGCGCAACAAAAATTTACTTTTTTTGTCGGTTGCTACGATCGAAAATAAACTTAAAACATAGCTGGTTGTTGAGATCGCGATCGATCGCGATACACTAATCTTAGTTATGGGTGATCTTGAAAAAAACTTTAGTCTGCTTGATAGAAGTTACACCTGTGGCAACTATTAGATTCTCCCCATTAATAAAATGCTAGAAACAGTTTACAAATACTTAAAAAAGTTGCAGGAACAAGCTAGCGAATTGCCGCCCCCACAACAGGCTATTTTCACAAAAACCGTAGAAAATCTATCCAATTGTTTGCAGGAAGTGGCAGCCAGCAGCCAGTTAGAAAACGCGAGCGATCACGAGAAAAAGTTGGTTGAACTAGAAAAAAACAATCGCCTATTGGAACGCACAGTCGCGCAGCAAGCAACGCAAATTAGACAGCTAAAGGAGCAGTTAGACAAAGAAATTAGCCAGCACCGCAGGGACAATCAAGCATTAACTAAAAGCGAAGCCAAAGTGCAAGCTATCCTGCGGAATTCTCCCGATATCATTAGTATTATCGGCTCCGACGGGGGAGTGCGATACCACAGCGGAGCTCTGCAGCGGGTTTTGGGTTACAACTCAGAAGAAAGAATTGGTAAGTTTCACGGCGAGTTAATCCATCCAGACGATTTGCTGGCTTGGCAGGCCTATTTTGGCAAATTGCTAGAAAAGCCGGGAATTGCTGGGCCGATCGAATATCGGAAACGCCACGCTGACGGTTCTTGGATCTGCATGGAGGCGACAGGTAATAGTTTGGTTCACGATTCTAGCGTGCAGGGAATTATAATTAACTCGCGGGAAATCGGAGAGCGCAAGCAAGCAGAAATCGCACTCCGAGAGTCGGAATCGCACTACATAGTTATGTCGAAAATCACTTCGGATTTTGCCTATTCTTTTAAGTCACTCCCAGACGGCAAGTTTGTGGGCGAGTGGGCTACAGAAGCTTTTGAGCGCTTCACGGGCGTGCTTCCTGAAGAATTAGAATCGTTTGGTTGGTGGAATTCCCAACTCGTTCATCCCGATGACAAGGAAAGGTTAATTAAACAGTTAGAAGGTTGTCGTTTCAGCCGCACGGGAGCAAACGAGTACCGAATTGTTAATAAAAAAGGCGAGGTGCACTGGGTGCGCGATTGCTGGCAAGCGGTTTGGGACAAAGCTGAAGGGCGGGTTGTCCGTTTGTGGGGTGCTTGTCAGGAAATTACCGATCGCAAGCAAGTAGAATTAAAACTACAACTCGCGAACGAATTAATAATAGCGCAGGTGGCATCGGCACCGCTAGCGATTAATTGTACCGGCAATGATGGCCGTACTATTATCTGGAACCGTGCCGCCGAAAAACTTTTTGGCTGGACTGCAGCGGAGGCTTTGGGGCAACCTTTACCGAATATTCTTCTAGGACAAAAGCAGAATTTTTCCGCGCTACTGACATCGGCGCGTAATGGCTTACTGCACAAAGGTTTGGAAGTGTGTTTGTTGAAAAAGGACGGTAGTTCGATCGATGTTTGGCTTTGGGCGGCACCGGTGCGAGGTGCGGTTGGCGAAACCATTGGCATTATCAACATATTTTCTGACCTTTCAGAACGCAACCACATAAAGGAGGAACGCCAAAAACTAGCAGCGATCAAAAATATGAAAGAACCTTTTTGGGCGCGCTATGTCAGCCCTCCCGAAACTACAAAGAAAAAGGGCGATTCTTAGTTCCATCAAGCAGAGTTTAAAAATATTAAAGGTGCGAAATTACAATCTTCGCATAGCAATATCATTGGAATAAAATAACGCTTACAAGTTTGTAGTGAGGACTTTAGTGCTCTGAGCTTTATGAGGACTAAAGTCCTCACTACAAACCTATTTTATGGATTAATTCGATCGCACATAATATGATAAATACATCCGGATGTTATGTTTGGTAGCTGCTGCTATCCTATTTTTTATAAAACCCTAATGACCTACAAATGATTGAGTCGCCAGCAACCGATTTTATTGAAGGAATCTATAGATGCAAGTGTCATTTTTTTGAGACAGAATACTTGTTGGCACGGTAAATAGTCTACTTTTTTAATGTGCGGTCGAATTTTTACTGGTGTTGAGATTCCTCCTTGTTTCTGAAAGCGGCTAACTCTGAGGGAGTCTGGCAAACTTCACTTAACTGAATGTAATCTAAGATATTTGAAATTACCTTAGAAAGGTGGAGCGCCGAACGGTGAGCTTCTTGGATAAAATCTCTCTCCTCTATCGGATCGTCAGCTTGATCGTCTAGGGTTAGTTGAAGATAGCCGATGATGTGATTTAGGGGAGTTCGCAGCTCGTGGGAGGCGCTAAACAAAAATTGCTTTTTGAGCTGGGATATTCCTTGTGCTCGCTGGTTGCTCTCTTGGTAGAGGGTGGCGAGGGCGATCGCGCTTCCGACTTGATCGGCAAGTTCTTGCACGAATTCGATCTGGCCACTCGTCCAAGGTCGATCGGCCTTACCACCCTTCTTCGACGATCCGCCCTCGCACCGGTGCAAGCTAATTATGCCATTAGGTTGCTCTTGATAAGCCGTAACTACCACTAGCAACGACTGTCTCTGAAAAATATCGTCGGCTTTAAAGGACTCTATTACCACCGGTTCGAGGGTAGCTAGAGCTTGAATGAAATGAGGTGCTGACGTCAGCGAGATTTCCATTCCCAGCATGGGTAGAAATGGTTCTTGACAGTATTCAGCAGCTACTTTGACTTGCAGGCTAGAATTTGGATAGGGACACATGATGCAACGGCTGACGCCTAGTGTTTGTCCCAGACTGTTAACTGTTTGCTGCCAAATAGTATCGAGATCCAAGCTTCGACGAATCTTTCTGCCAATTTGGAGTAAAAGTTTTTGCGATTGAGCTGATATTTGCTGATTCATAGCAACCCTTTTTGTACCAGACTAGCAACCAGTTTACCACTGCACCAATAGAGCAGGAATTTACTGAATTTGCCCGACTCCGGCTGTCCGACTTGGGACTTACGTAATTACACTCAAATTTTGACACAGGCAGTTAAAGATTACTACCTAGTCTCAGTTGCTTTACAGGGTCTTTATGATTCTCACATACAATTTGGAGTGCCAAGTTTTCTCGATGGTCGTTTGCATTAAAGGATTGGCAACCTTAATCAGTCCTATAGGTTGACATTAAGTTTTTGTAAGGTGGGCTATTTGAGGGGTATATTCGGGTGTGTAAGTCCTCATGGAGACTGACACAGAGGAGCTTTGAGCCGTACCCATCGGATTCGGGTGATGCGAATTCTGGGTGAGACCCATCATCGACGGGGGCGATCGATCTGAGTCCAAAATACCAAATGATATCAATTCCGGTTGCACTCGTTATGATGTTAACTGTTAACTGTTAACTGTTGACTGTGAATTTACTATTCCGATGAAAAGAGGATTTGATATGAGGGAGCTTGACTGCGGACAAAGTAAAAATTAATACTGCTATTGGTAATATAATTTGTGTGCAACAAAATCGCCCAATATCGATAAATTTTATTGACGAAACGGAAGTAATATCAATTCCGGTTGCACTCATACATGATGTTCACTGTTCAATGTTCAATGTTCACTGTTCACTGTTCACTGTTCACAGTGAATTTACTATTCCGATGAAGAGATGATTTGATATAAACCATGCACGAATAGCTATATTTTGGTTGTTGCCTATTCCTGATTCCTGATTCTTAATTCCCTCAAGATCCATCCTTGAAACTTGTTAAATATCCGTAAGTTTGCTAGGGCCTATCCTACAGATAAAGGTTCTGTATCCAAGACTATAAATTCTTCTTGCTTCTTCCTGATTTTTCCTATCGATGACCTCCGTTAAATCTTGTATACTTCGAGTACGCTGAACTTCTTTCTTCCTTCAATATGCCGATTGCCCTAGTTAATTTTTAAAGAGTGGTTCTTGATAAAGCGGCACAGTAAAAGTAACAGTCGAACCTAGTCCTTCCCCCATACTGTAAAAATTTACTGTACCCCCCATTGCTTCTATTAGTCTTTGAGAAATAGCCAATCCTAAACCAGTGCCGCCGTATTGCCTGGTGCGAGCGCCGTCCACTTGAAAAAACGACTGAAATAATTTATCTTGCTTGTCTAGAGAAACCCCAATCCCAGTATCAGCAACTCGAATTTTTACCATGCCGGGGAACTGCTGGTTGTGAAAAATCACCTTTTTTTTGATAACTTCGACACTGATGCGAATTCCCCCTTCTCGGGTAAATTTAATTGCGTTGCCGCTGAGGTTCAATATTACCTGAAGCAGGCGTTGGTAGTTGCCGTATACCACAATTTCGTCCTCGGCTGCGGGGATTTGAATTTGAAATTGCAATCGCTTTTGCTGCACTTGAACTTGTGTAAAATTCTCAACTTGCTGCAACAGTTCGCCGAGTTTGACGGGAGCGAAGTCTAACTCCATTTTGCCGGCTTCGATTTTAGCGATATCCAAAATATCGTTAATCACATTGAATAAGTGTAAGGCCGATCGATAAGCTTCTTCGATAAATTGGTGCGCTTCTTCGGGGTCATCGGCCATGCCGTCTAGAAGCAGTTTCAGGAAGCCGAGGATGCCGTTGAGGGGGGTGCGGAGTTCGTGGGAAGTATTGGCAAGAAATTGACTTTTAAGTTGAGAAAGAGCGACGGCTTCGGCGCGGGCTTGTTCTAATTCTTGGTAAAGTGTAGCGTGGGCGATCGCGCTGCCGACTTGAGCGACTAACTCGCGGGCGAATTCGAGCTCGATTGGACTCCAGGAAGGGGAACTGCCACAGCGGTGCAAACATATCAGGGCATTGGGTTGTTCTTCATAGGAAGTAGCTGCTACGAGCGCGGAATGGCGATCGAACGGATCGGCGACGGGGGAGGCGTAATCGACTGCTACGGGTTTTAAAGTGGCTAAAGTTTGAATCCACCCAGGCTGTTCGGCGGCGCGGAGTTCTAATCCGAGCATCGAAGAGTAAGGTTCTTGCCGGTACTCAGCTACTACTTTAAAAGTTTTCGATTGGAGACTGTCGATTTGATTTCTAGAAAGCGGGGGCAAGCAATCGCTGGCAATTAATTCTTGTAATTCGGGGGTAAATACTGGAAAATCCTGTTGACTTTCTGAGGCTATGTATGGTGAAAATTCGATTATTTCACTTCGTTTTTGGGAGGAACATATAATGCAGCGACTTGCATTTAAAATTTGACCAAAACTGTTAGCTATTTGCTGCAAAATTGTCTCTAAGTCGAGGGTTTTATGCAGATTTTTAGCGATTTCGGAGATGATTTTGCGGTCGATTTCCGAGTAGGAAGGGAGGGTGATACCGATGCGATTCGCTGAATACAGCATTTGTTCGCGATCGTCCGGGGTAGATGACAATGCTGGATCTGGGATGAATTCTGGGGCATCTGCCGACAATTCTGCGGGTTTGTCAGACAGCAGCCTTCCCATAACTAAGACTTTTGCAGCTTTACCGTTTGAGTCGATCGCCGGAGTGACTGTCAAATCGAACAGAAAATATTGTCCGGCGTGACAAAATGGATAGCTGAACCTTTGCGGTACGAGGGTTTCGATCGCCCGCTGCAGCAGATCGAGATAAGGTGCGGGGGTGATTGGTTGCAGGGTTTCGCTGAGGGGGCGATCGACAATTTGTTCTGCACTGAGGTTGTACTGTTCGGCTTTTTGCCAGTAAAAAGATAGATATCGACCCGTTGCGTCTTGGGTAAATACTAATTCTGCCCCTAACTCTTCAAAAAAGGCTGTAGAGGCGAGGCTCGATCGCCGGAAATCCGTGTTAGAGTCCATCAGATTAGGGATAAAAGTAATTCGGATTTTTGAGTATTGAGTTTTTATAGCAAGAAGCAGAAGGCAGAAGGCAGACTTCTGTTGCAATCGATCGCATGGGGAAAGTGCAATGCGAGAATGTCCTAACCGTCAGGGCGGTGGCGATCGTTTAAGACTCAAGACTCAAAATTGTTTTGGGCTTCGATCGTTAAGTTGTGAGTTATGGAAGAAGGAAGAAGGAAGTTAGGCAACGGATTGTGTAACGGATGTAAGGGATTTCAGTCCGATGGAAGTCGGAAGATGGAAGATGAATTCGTTTGTTTTGGATTTAACGGATGTAACGGATAGGAAGAATGAAAAAGCATCTTCCTATCGTGTTTTAGTAATAGCAGAACCTCATATTTTTCGGGCGCGTTTGCTATATCGAGCCAATACAAAAATGTTGGTTGTTAAATTAATGATTCATAGCTGGCAACTCACAATTTACAAATATTTTAGGCTGATTCCATTGCGTTTTGAGTTATATCGTGTCCTGTCGATTGACCGAGCTAAAATTGGTTCATAGTGCGGACGACCGTCGGTTTTCTGGTTACGGAGTCCCAGACGTACTACGAACCATTTTTGTTGCGATCGTAGACCTGACATGATATTATTAATGAGTTTACCAATAATATTTTTTTATTCATAACTCAACTCAAAACTCAAAATTATTTGCGATCGGCATTTTTGGGTAATTCAACTATAAAAATTAAGATTTAGGAATTAGTAGCGCGCACGGATTAACGATATAGTTGGAAAATTACGCCAAAATTTGAGGGTGCGAACAAATCAAGCCGGGGAATGGATCGCGCATTTTTTGCTTCATAAAAAAGAAAAGTTCCGAGGTTGTGAGTTGGCCGGCGCGAGTTCGGAAAAACTTCTAGCTTTCGTGGCAAAATCTGCCGGTTCTCGAAGCCTGATTTTGGGCGGGCGAGATCTAATTTCACAGCCAGCAGATTTGCGGGCGCTGTCTTGGGCGAGAGAAACTCAGTCGTTCCACTCACCGCGGGGCGGGATTGGGGGGTTGCGGCGCAAGCTCATAGCGCGATCGTCTTCGCGGCGTTCGCCTCTGAGCCACTGCTTGATTGCTGTTTCAATTACTTTGTTGGGGTCATTGGTCAAGTGCTTAATTTGGTCTAGCAGTTCAGGATCGATATGGATGGACAGTTCCACTTTTTCTGATGAACTGTGGGAGGATATACTTGACTCGCTCATAGTTAAAAAATCCTAGTTTTAATTCTTAAGTTTCAATTCCTTCTAGGAATTTACGCTTTTTTGTTGTGAAGGAAGTGTTGTGAAGGAAGTGATGCGTTACTCCTAGTAGAGATTCGCAGCGGATCAAAACCTGTATTTTGTACACCCTGACCGTCCCGCTTCCATAATTTGACCAAATTATCTGGTTGTTGTCAACCGCCAGCTTGTTCTCACCAATATTTTTGAGGTGGCGAAGGCCCGGGAGTAGAGCAACCTGACTGGATTGGAGGTTTGAGAGGGGATGTTGGCGATCGGCTTTTCCCCAACCGTTCAACAGCTTTCTGTACAATACAACAAAAGTCAATATTTTGCCGATAGGTTTTATGACTAACGTTCCTGTATCTCGCATTCGTAATTTTTCGATTATTGCTCACATCGACCACGGAAAATCCACTTTGGCCGATCGCCTGTTGCAGCAAACTGGGACTGTGCAAGCACGGCAGATGAAGGAGCAGTTTTTAGACAATATGGATCTCGAACGCGAACGCGGCATTACAATCAAGCTGCAAGCGGCTCGGATGAATTATACTGCCAAGGACGGTCAGGAGTACGTGCTCAATCTGATCGACACTCCCGGACACGTAGACTTCTCCTATGAGGTGTCGCGATCGCTGGCTGCTTGCGAAGGGGCGCTGCTGGTGGTAGACGCATCTCAAGGTGTGGAAGCACAAACCTTGGCAAATGTCTACCTTGCCTTGGGAAATAATTTGGAAATTATTCCGGTTTTAAATAAAATTGACCTGCCGGGGGCGGAACCGGAACGGGTGAAAGGGGAAATTGAAGAAATTATCGGTCTGGACTGTAGCGGGGCGATTGAGGCTTCTGCTAAGGAAGGAATTGGTATTGATGAGATTTTGGAGGCGATCGTCGAATTGGTGCCGCCGCCGCAGGATACTGTTGATAAACCGCTGAGGGCGTTAATTTTTGACAGTTATTACGATGCTTATCGCGGGGTAATTGTGTATTTCCGGGTGATGGACGGAAGTGTCAAAAAGGGCGATCGGGTTTTGTTGATGGTTTCGGGGAAGGAATATGTCATTGATGAATTGGGCGTGCTTTCACCGACTCAAGTTCAAGTAGACGAACTGCACGCGGGGGAAGTTGGTTATCTGGGTGCGGCAATTAAGGCAGTAGCTGATGCTCGCGTCGGCGATACGATTACTTTGGTCAAGAAGCCTGCACCGGAGCCTTGGCCCGGTTATACGGAGGCTAAGCCGATGGTTTTTTGCGGCTTGTTCCCGATCGATGCTGACCAATTTCCCGACTTGCGGGAAGCTTTAGAAAAATTGGAACTCAACGATGCGGCACTTTCCTACGAACCGGAAACTTCAAGCGCGATGGGATTTGGTTTTCGCTGCGGTTTCTTGGGTTTGCTGCACATGGAAATTGTGCAGGAAAGACTGGAGAGAGAATACAATTTGGATTTGATTGTTACGGCTCCTTCTGTGGTTTATCAAGTCACAACAATTAAGGGAGAAGTGTTAACAATTGACAATCCGAGTCACTTGCCAGATCCTCAGTATCGGGAGAAGATTGAGGAACCTTATGTGCGGGTAGAAATGCTGTCGCCGGAAAACTATGTGGGGACGCTGATGGAGTTGTCTCAAAATCGGCGGGGCATTTTTATGGATATGAAGTATCTGAGTCAGGGGCGGACTACGCTGGTTTATGAGTTGCCTTTGGCGGAGGTGGTGACGGACTTTTTCGATCAGATGAAATCGCGATCGCGCGGTTATGCGAGTATGGAGTATCACCTGATCGGTTATCGCGAAAATCCGTTGGTGAAATTGGACATTTTAATTAATGGCGATCCGGTTGATGCTTTGGCGATGATTGTGCACCGGGATAAGGCTTACAATGTGGGCCGCGGTTTGACGGAAAAACTCAAGGAGTTGATTCCTCGCCACCAGTTTAAGGTGCCCATTCAAGCAACTATTGGTGCTAAGGTGATTGCTTCGGAACATATTCCGGCTTTGCGGAAGGATGTGTTGGCGAAGTGTTACGGCGGTGATATTTCGCGGAAGAAGAAGTTGCTGCAAAAGCAGGCGAAGGGTAAGAAGCGGATGAAGTCTGTTGGTACTGTGGATGTGCCGCAGGAGGCTTTTATGGCTGTGCTGAAGCTCGATCGCGATTCGTAGTTTGTATGTAGGTATTTTGTTGGGGACAGGCCGTCGGGCCTGTTCCCAACAAAGAGTCTGTTTTCTTGTGGGACGGGCATCTTGCCCGTCCCTAAAAGGCTTAAATTAAAATGGTGTAAAATGTCGGGTATAATTATCGCAATGTTATATAATCATGTTAAATCTAAAGCTTCCCGAACAAAGGCGAAAACTTTACATTGAAATTGCACTGCGTAGATGTCGTCCCGGTAGCGGCAGCAGTCGAGAGTTTCTGAATAAAAGAACCTGGAATCATCCCGTGACAAACATTAAAACGATTATTCAAAACACCCTTTTTGTAGTAGTAGGAGGGATTGCTACTCGCCTTTATATGCCTGAACGAATGACCGATGATGTGGATATTTTAGTATTAACTGAGGATGCTGCTAATCTTTATCGAGAATTAGAACAAGCTGGTAGCAGGAGAACGGGAGAACTTAGCATTGGAGGCAGCACTTGGAAATTGCCTGATGGTACTTATTTGGATGTAATTGAATCCAGGGATTCTTGGGTACGAGAGGCAATTAGAAATCCAAATAATGCCCCGGATGGGTTGCCAATTATCGGATTGCCTTATTTGGTTTTGATGAAACTAAAAGCTAGTCGCGGTATAGATATAGGGGATTTAACGCGGATGTTGGGAGGGGCTGATGAAACTGATTTGCGGTTGGTAAGAATGGCTGTACAAGATTTCCTTCCTGATGCTGTGGAAGATTTAGAAAGTTTAATTGTTTTGGGAAAGTTAGAAATGGGTGAGTAATTAAGGAAAAATGGAAAAATGACCCTTACTTTTAATCCCGATAAATACAAAGAGTTATTGTCTCAGTATCAGCCAAAAATAATTAGAAACGAAGCGGATAATGAAAAGGCTCTGGCTGTGGTGGAAGAGTTGATGCACCAGTGCGATCGAACTCCTGAAGAAGACGAGTTATATGAATTGCTGATTGCATTAATTGAAAAATTTGAGCAAGAATACTATGCACCAGCAGCCACAGCAACGCCTCATTCAATACTGGTGTTTTTGATGGAACAAAGAGAGTTACAACCTGCGGATTTGGTGGAAGTTATGGGATCTGACACAAGAGTGTCTGAAGTCGTTAATGGCGAGGGAGATATTGGTAAGGAGTTGGCCTTGATTCTGGGGAGTTTTTTTCATGTAGAGCCGAGTTTGTTTTTTAATTGAGGGAAGTGACATTAAGGGCGATCGCACTTTTGGGGTTGATGGGCGATCGCACATTACCCAATATTAATGACTATTCAAATAGCCAGCCACTTTACAAAGCATCTAATGCCTGTAACCTGTCAAAACAGCGTTGCGACCAATCAGTTTCACTCAACTCATCATAAAGGTTCTTAGCCGATCGATAGTGGAAAATTGCCTCAGAGTTTTGACCCAATTTCAACAATGTTTGAGCCAGCATATATTGAGCATTGGCAGCGTTTATTTTCTGTTCTAGCTGTTCTGCTAAAGCCAGCGCAGCCAAAAAACAATCAACAGCTTGCCGATTTTGACTGAGGTCATAATGGAAGCTACCCAGAGCGTATAAAGCGCTTTGTTCTCCAACTCGATCGCCTAACTCCCTAATAACTAACAGTTGATCTGTGTAATAAATCACAGCTTGAGCATTCTGTCTGAGCTTTTTGGAAATACTACCAAGCCAGCCTAAAGTTTCTCGTTGAGCGCTGCGGTCATTAATGGTTTGAGCTAAGGCTATTCGTGTTTGTAAATAATTCAAGGCTAATTCCCATTGATTGACCTCGCGGTAATCACATCCCAACCAAGCTAAGGCTATACTTTCCATTGCCGTATCTGCTAGCTGACGGGCAATTCCTAACATTTGGGTGTGAGGTTCAATGGCTTTCTGGTACTCACCTTGATTGTAATAACTTTTACCTAAGTTTTGCAGCGCCCAACCTATCCCCGATTGGTCGTTGAGTTCTTGTAAAGATTGCAACTGTAATTTATACAATTCAATTGCTTCCGGGAATTCTTGGTTAGCAATGAGACTTTCACCTAGCTCTTTTAGCTGTGTTTGCACATAGGAAATCCAATGCTGTTGACCTGTTGCCAGAAATAGCTGGTAAGCTTGATTGAAAGCGTCAATCGCTTCTCGCCGTCGCTTTAGCTTGGCTAGAGCCATTCCTGAAAAGCCATAAGCTTGAGCCACCGTATCTCTGTCTCCAATTGCTTCAGCGATAGTTAAACTTTGCTGATTTAGTTCAAGAGATTTTTGATAGTTTTGTATGTAAAAATTGCAGTTGGCTAGGCACAATATAGCATGGGCTTCTCCAGAGCGATCTCCTAACTCTTGCAAAATGGCTAACTTTTGTTCGTGTAAGTCAATCGCTTTCTGGTACTGCTTGAGGGAACTGTAGCTAATGCCCATGTTGCCTAGAGCGTAGGCTTCTTGAGAGCGAGACCCGATTTGCCTTGCGATCGCTAAAGATTGCTCATGAAACTCGATCGCCTTCTGCTTATTATCTAGTGAATTGTAGCAATTTCCTAAACCACTCAGGGCAGACTGTTCCCCAGACAGATTGCCAATCTCTCGTGCGATGAGCAACTGTTGCTTCTTAAACTCGATCGCCTTTTGGTACTGTCCTAGCGAACTGTAGCAACCGCCCATATTCCCTAGAGCTGCTCCTTCGCCTCGGCGATCGCCAATCTCTCGCGCGATCGCCAACTGTTGCTCATAGAACTCGATCGCTTTCTGGTGCTGCCCCTGATAGGAACAGCTATTACCCAAACCAGCCAGGGCACTAGCTTCTGCCTGACGATTGCCTATTTCCCGGCTTCTCGCCAACCACTGTTCATAGCACTCAATTGCTTTCTGGTACTGACTTAAATTGGAATAGCAATTACCCAAACCGCCTAGAGCATTAGCCTCCCCAAATCGGTCATTAATTTCCCGGCTTCTCGCCAACCACTGCTCATAGCACTCAATTGCTTTCTGGTACTGACCTAGAGCGCTGTAGCTACCGCCCAAACTGCCTATAGCACGAGCTTCATTAATACACTCACCAATCTCTCGCGCGATCGCCAACCATTGCTCATAGAACTCAATTGCTTTCTGGTATTGCCCTAGATTATGGTAGCTCTGGCCCAAATCACCCAGAGCATTTGCTTCCCTAGAGCGAGCGCCGATTTCTCGTGCTATAACCAAGCATTCCTCACTGCACTCAATAGCCTTGTGGTACTGCGCGAGGGAGTTATAGTTACTGTTTAGGTTGCCTAGAGCAGCTAATTCGGTTTGACGAGCACCGAGTTCTCGTGCAATTGTCAAGCACTGCTCACAAAACTCAATGGCTTTCTGGTATTGTCCGAGATACCAGTAGCTATTGCCCAAGCCACACAACCCAGCAGCTTCTTGCCCGCGATTGTTTATCTCCCGTGCGATCGCCAGCGTTTGTTCGTAGAACTCAATAGCCTTCTGATACTGTCCAAAAGAAGAGTAGCAGCTACCCAAACCCCCCAGATCGGTGGCTTCCCCAGCCCGATCGCCAATCTCTCGATGAATAAATAGCGATCGTTCAAAGTATTCTATTGCTTGCCGAGACTGACTCAAGCAATTGTAAATAGCAGCTATCCCTAACAGGGACTCAGCTTCTCCTTTGCGGCTATTAATTCGTTGTGCAACTTCTAAAGCTTTTTCATACTGTTCCTTAGCTTGAGCATACTTGCTGCGATCCTTATAAATATTTCCTAGTGCGATATAGTTCCCCCAGTTAGTAGAATCACTCGGTTGTTGAGGCTGGGAATCAGACATTTTTTCCTCCAAATATATAAACCATCAGTTCATTCTGTTATAAATTTAAGCCCATACAAAGTTTGACCCATGAATTCAGCGAGCGATAATCGCAGCGATGCTTTCAAGGCACTTATATATCGGGGCAAAATCCACAAAATTATGCAAAAGCCCAGAAATGAGATCCTTCCCAAGAAGACCTGCTACAGCCTCCTGTTTATATATCAGGGGCAAATCCACAAAATTATGCAAAACCCAGAAAATAAATTAAAAAAATTACCGACAGTAGCCGAAACTAGAGTCTAAGCGAGAAATTTACCAAAATTCAGCCCCACTCCCTTGTCGGGTCGCTAACTGCCATCAGTAATAACTCAAAAGCCCTGCCACCAACTTCTTGACGTGTGAATTGCACCACTTAAAGTTGAGCTTTTAAGTATAATAAGCTAGCTGAGTCTGGTAATAACCTGACATACATCAGGAATTATGTTAGACTTCCATCAGGAAATTTACACACACATATTTATGGCATCCACAAACGATCGCTTCGTCGAAGCAGAAAGCCACTGGGACTTAAAAACTCTGTACTCTGACTTAGCCGCCGTTAAGGGAAAGCCTCTCACCCCCGTAGAAAAGCTGCACCTGCGGGGGTTGCTTTGTGGCAACAGTCCCGCTGAAATTGCCGAAAAGCTGCAAAAAAATCCCAAAGGTGTGGAAACTGACCTGTGTGCCACTATTTATAAATACGTTAAAGGCTTTGTGGGTAAAGGCATTGAAAAGATAGAAAATTGGAGAAATATTGCTGAATGGCTTGAGGATGCTGGATATAAAACTCAGTCGTCTGCTAAATTCCCGGTCAAAGATTTATTACCAGAAAATTGTATTGTTAATGTAACGAATATAAATATCGATAACAATCAAATAGTATTTTTTCTAAACCTGCGAATACCGACCTCACAAGATTCAGAATTGTCAATAGAAAATCTAGACATCAACGATAACAACTCTAACTAAATTTTTGCCACAACTCAACTAATTGGTAGGGTGAAGCGACTAAAATCAGGAAGCGCGATCGCCCTTACGGAATCAAGCAACAACCTCAGCAATAAAATTGATATTACTATTCTGCCAAATATTTATATTATTGGCGGCCCTAACGGTTCAGGTAAAACGACAGTTTCCCTGAGATTATTACCCGATCGCATTTGGAGCATCTCAGTTTTGAATTTATAGTGCGAGCTTAAGAGCTCGCGAGTTGTACAATACACAAGCGGGGACGCTCGCACGCTCAATAAAAAAAAATGCTTTTTGCCAAACACCAGATGCTCCCATCGCATTGACGCAGGTGTCAAAGCAGCCATCGCTCAAGCCATTGAAAAAAACCGCAGACTAGGACAATCAATTAGAATCTGGCGTGATGGTAAAATCGTGACTTTAACTGCTGCTGAGATTCCACCAAGAGCCGACAGCGACACTGCTTTTTAGCCTTGAGAAACCGGATTGTTTACGGAAACACTTCATTTGACCCTTGAACAGTCGTCAAAAACCCGGTTTTTTGGGTATTTATGCGTAACTCCTTAGATAACTACACACAGAAGCGATCGCATAACAAACAACCAATAATCAATAACTTAAAACTGAATTATTGTCAACAGTATTTTCCCGGAAATATTGAAGCTTTAATAAAAATTGCTAGCTGACATTTGCGAATTATAGCACTTTGTTCAATATATTTGAAAATGCTAAGTTAATTAAAGATTTGATGAAAGAGACGCATAAGTGTTTACATAGGCGATCGCAATTTTGTTATTCTATTATTTAAGTTTCATTCGATCGACTGAATTTTTGTACCACAGTCCTACCCCTAAACAGAACGGCAGTTTCCACAATGAGAATTTTAGTCACAGGCGGTGCGGGTTTCCTCGGTTCCCACCTAATCGATCGCTTAATGGCCCAAGGACACGAAGTAGTCTGCCTGGATAACTTTTACACCGGGACTAAACGCAATATCCTCAAATGGCTGGATAACCCCTACTTTGAGCTGATCCGCCACGACATCACCGAACCAATTCGGTTAGAGGTAGATCAGATTTACCATCTCGCCTGTCCAGCTTCCCCCATACACTATCAGTACAATCCTGTCAAGACAATTAAAACAAACGTCATCGGCACGATGAATATGTTGGGATTGGCCAAACGGGTAAAAGCAAGATTCTTTCTCGCTTCCACATCCGAAGTGTACGGAGATCCTGACGTACATCCCCAAACAGAAGAATATCGCGGCAACGTTAATTGTATCGGAATTCGCAGTTGTTACGACGAAGGGAAACGAGTAGCTGAAACCTTATCTTTTGATTACCACCGTCAAAATGGGGTAGACATTCGAGTTGTGCGAATCTTCAATACCTACGGCCCCCGGATGTTGGAAAATGACGGCAGAGTTGTCAGCAATTTTATTGCTCAAGCTTTACGAAATCAGCCGCTGACTGTTTATGGCGACGGTTCCCAAACCCGGAGTTTTTGCTACGTTTCTGATTTGGTAGAAGGATTCATTCGCTTGATGAATAGCGACAAAATTGGGCCGATGAATTTAGGGAATCCAGGCGAATACACTATCTTGGAGTTGGCACAAAAAATTCAAAATATGATTAACCCAGGGGCAGAAATTATCTTCAAACCTCTGCCGCAAGACGATCCAAAACAGCGACAACCGGATATTACTCGTGCTAAAACTTGGTTGGGGTGGGAGCCAACCGTGCCCCTGGATCGAGGTTTAGAATTGACTGTGAAAGATTTTCGCGATCGCATCGAGGGAAACCAACAGATAGGCAGAGGGTAGGCACGGGGGCACTACCCCTACAAGTTGTTCGCAATTAATAATTGAGGACTCTACCAATGACTAATGACTAATGACTAATGACTAATGACTAATGACTAATGACTAATGACTAATGACTAATGACTAATTTCATCTGATTAATTCACTAACTTTGAGGACATTTATATGCGTGTTTGCGTCATCGGTACAGGATACGTCGGCTTAGTTACCGGCACTTGCTTAGCACACATCGGACATCACGTTATTTGCGTAGACAACAACGAAGAAAAAGTTAAATTAATGAAGTCGGGACAGTCGCCAATTTTTGAGCCCGGACTGTCTGAATTAATGCACTCTGCCTCTCAATCGGGAAATCTAGAATTTACTTCAGATTTAGCAGCAGGAGTGGCTCACGGAGACATTTTATTCATTGCCGTGGGAACCCCTCCTTTGCCTACGGGGGAAAGCGATACTCGCTACGTAGAAGCTGTTGCGCGCGGCATTGGAGCTCACCTCGACGGCGATTACAAAGTGCTTGTCAACAAATCCACGGTGCCCATCGGTTCGGGGGATTGGGTGCGGAGGATTGTATTAGATGGTTTGGCTGAACGTCAAAAACCTCAAAGCGGTGATGGGGCTACTGGTGAGGAAGTAGCAGCAAAAACTGGCGTGCAATTTGATGTGGTTAGCAATCCAGAGTTTTTGCGGGAGGGCTGCGCTGTTTTCGATACGTTTAATCCCGATCGCATTGTTCTCGGCAGTAACTCTCAGCGAGCTATTGATATGATGCTAGAGTTGTACAAGCCGATTGTCGATCGCAAGTTTGCCGAAAATCAGTCATTGGCGGCAGTACCTGTCGTGACAACAGATATCAGTTCGGCAGAAATGATTAAGTACGCAGCTAATGCTTTTTTGGCGACGAAAATTAGCTTTATTAATGAAGTAGCTAATATTTGCGATCGCGTTGGTGCAGATGTTACCCAAGTAGCCAAAGGTATCGGTTTAGATTCGCGAATTGGCGGCAAGTTTCTGCAAGCCGGCATCGGTTGGGGCGGTTCTTGTTTCCCCAAAGATGTTTCAGCTTTAGTTCACACTGCTGAGGATTACGGCTACGAGGCACATTTGCTCAGGGCGGCGGTGGAAGTTAACGAACGCCAGCGGTTGATTGCTATTGAGAAATTGCAGCAAGTTTTGAAGATTCTTAAAGGTAAAACAGTCGGACTTTTGGGTTTGACTTTTAAGCCGGATACTGACGATTTGCGGGATGCTCCTTCGCTGAATTTAATCGACAATTTGAACCGATTGGGAGCGAAAGTTAAAGCTTACGATCCGATTGTTTCTCAGACTGGGATGCGTCACGGTTTGTCGGGAGTTTTGGTAGAAACAGATCCCGAAAGATTGGCTGATGGTTGCGATGCTTTGGTGTTGGTGACTGATTGGGAACAGTTTCGCAGTTTAGATTATGAAAAAATGGCGAAGTTGATGGATCATGCGGTGATGATTGATGGCCGCAATTTCTTAGATAAGAAGGTTTTAGAAGCGGCTGGTTTCCAATATGTGGGAATTGGAAGATAAGAAAGAGTTTTGAGGATAATCTCAATCCTGTAGGGTGTGCCGCAGCGCACCTTACATTTACTCGAAGATCGGAAAGAGAAGAATAGAAGAGGGCGGGCACTCTTGACACCGCCCCTACAGAAATCAAAGGTGTCGAACAATCGCGGGTTTACTCGACGCGCCTGCTTTAGAAACTTTCCATTAATGTTTTTTCTTGAGCGTAAACATCGCGTAGTTGTTGCAGTGCTGAGGCTGAAATTACCGATTTAACTGTAGCGACTAATTTACCCCATTCCAGCAAGCTGTCAACTGAAACAGCGGCTTTGAAGTTGTACGTATAAAATTTAGTCCAAAATTCTGGTGCTTGGGTGCGTTTCCAGCGTTTGTACCATCCGAGAAAATCTTGAGCGCAGGCTGGTTTTACTTCTAAGATTGGGGGGAAATCGGCGTAGCTGACGAATCTACTGAGGCCTTTGGCGTGTACGTACACCATGTTGTGACAGCATTCGATGCGGTAAATTTGGTCTGGTGTGATGTTGAATAAAAGCGCTACTGTTTCTTCGGTGACAAATCTCGATCGCGGATTGACGACTGACGATTTGTGAATAATTTTTGATGTGCCGATCGCTAACGATCTTAACTGATTGTCTGATATCATTGTAGCTACATATCCTAGTGGTAGGTAAATCTATCTGTTAGGTGCGAGTGACAGAAATTATCTGTCGGAATTAATTTTAACTGGCGATCGACTTTAGTTTCGCTGACTCAGCCACAAAACGGATACAAGCCCCCACTCCCGCAGCTAACAGCCCCAAATTTTAGATGCTTGTTCCCGATCGTAGATTCCTGTGTGAAATCAATCTAAAATCTAAAATCGACTGACTGACCGATCGCCTTTTGATACAATATACTAAATCCAAAATTTTGTAAATACTGAATATGAGCAAAGGCTTAGTCAGGTTGCGGGTTAGAGAGTTGGCCGCCGAGAAGGGATGGACGCTCAAGGAGGTTGCGGAGCGATCGGGCGTGGGCTACAGTACGATTAGCAATTATGCCCGATCTCAGGGCATGGCGATGGTTGATTTTGCGGCAGTCTACAAGTTGGCTCGCACCTTTGATGTGATGATTGAAGATTTTGTGGAAATCATGGAAAAATAGGTGCTGTTGGGCGATCGAGCATTTGGTAGAGATTGTAGCAGTTTTAAATCGGATAAACAACAGTCCCCAAATTAAGAATCTACAGTGCCGTTTCCCTATCATAAAAACATCCCAAAAACTTGTCGGGGCTGGCTCGGCGACATCTCACAAATCCACGTAAAATACCAAAAACTTGCCCCCACCACACGATCAATTCATATCAACATCTTACCCAATTAATTAATCGTACATTTTAATTACTTGTCGGTGGTGCGGGTTTTTGAGATGATCCATTTTTACCATAAATTGTTAGTTAGGGAAACTCCTAAAAACCGTGAATTTCTATGAATATTTAGTCCTAGGGTGCGTCGGCGAGCGAAAATCCCTAACCAAACATGGAAAATCTCAAATATCCGTACCTGTGCCATCAATCGATCGCAACCAAAGTCGCCTACAATCGAACTAACCCGCTCCAAACCGGAAATTAGGAGAACCGTCAAATGATAGATGCAGCGCTACTATTGGGAGGGCTTTTCACAGTTGTTTGGCAAGCCATCCTGGGGACTCAAGCCAACGATGCAGCAAAGCACCTCTGTGTGACGGGGATAAAAAAATTATCACGAAACGGTAAAATTGTCAATCACGATTTAGAAAAATCCCTAAAAACATCTTTCCTGAAAGCTCAACAACAAATCGCCTCAGAATGCAAACAGGAAATCGACCCCAAAAATAGGGCTAACCGAGAGAGTTTTAGTTATTCGCTGCAAGACAGGCGCAGGGATTTTGATTGGTTGAAACGAAAGCTAGAACAGCTAAAATTAGATTTAGCAAAGGTTGAGAAAGAAACAGTCCCGTCTGGGATTCCCATCGCAAGTTTAGATGAGATAGAATTGCTGCTGACTGCGACAGACGAGTTAAAGCAGAATCGGGTAGCAGAAGTCAAGCAAAAACTGCTGGAAGTTGCTCTAGAAAATTGCGATGTCGCACCATACAAAATTAAGTTAGAGCAAGATTTATTCGCCTTGGTTTCAGCATACTTTGCTCAGGAAATCAAGGAAAATGAAAAGGTTTTTCAGATTGTTACGGGGCAAACTTTGACGCGGATCGATCGCACAACCCAAGAGATGTATGCTTGGCTTGAGGAGATTGTGGAAAAAAGCCGGATTGTTTACCAGCCGATTGACTGGCGGGCTATTTGCCAGGAGATTTTAGACGAGAAAGAACAGCAGCGACTCAGCAGCAATCGGCTAACTTTTGGCAACTATCAAATAGATGATGTTTACGTGCCGTTGGGATTGGTGGAACGGCACAAAGTGACTGAGAAACGCGAGAATCTTGGGGCTGAGGAAGGTTCGGATTTGTATCGAGAAAAAGAAGTTACTCAGACATTTGAACATAGCGAGTTTCTCGAACAAGTGATCCAGCAAGGAAGTAGCCCGAAAAGCAAGGGAAAGCGGTTAGGAATTATTGGGGAACCGGGGGCGGGAAAAACAACGCTGTTGCGGCAGATAGCGAATTGGGTAGCGACGGGCATTTCGGAGGCTATTGTAATTTGGGTATCCTTGGCAGATTTGCAGGGGAAGGAATTAGAAACCTATTTATTTGACAATTGGCTGCTGGCGGCAATTAAGAGAATCGGGAAGGCTGAGGCGACGGCGGATATTAAGGATGATTTTTTAGCACAATTTAATGCCGATCGCGTGTGGTTGGTGTTGGATGGGGCGGATGAGATGGCGGTAGGAGATGGGAATCCTTTGGCGGAAATTGAGCGGCAAATTAGAACCGGCGGCTGTATTCAAAAGGCGCGAATTGTGCTAAGTTGTCGGCAGAATGTTTGGGATGCGATCGGTTCTGCGTTGGATACTTTTGATACTTATCGCACTCTGGAGTTTTCCTATCCCGAACAAGTGGGGATGTTTATTGATAAATGGTACGAGAATGTCGATTCGGAACGCGGGAAACAGCTACGGGAAGCATTAGCAGCATCAGGAAAAGAGCGAATTCGAGATTTAGTGAAAAATCCCCTCAGATGTTCGCTGCTGTGCGGCACTTGGCAATCCTTAGATGGGGATTTGCCGGATACTAAGGCTAAGCTTTATCAGCGGTTTGTGACTACTTTGTATCAGTGGAAAAAACCGCGCCTGAATTGGATTCAGCAGCAGGATTTGAATGCGGCTTTGGGTAAATTGGCACTTTCTGGGATGTTAAATGAAACGTCGCGGTTTCAGTTGCGAGAAAGTGTGGGATATCGGGTGATGGGTGCATCGCAGTTTGAGTTAGCTTGTCGTTTGGGTTGGCTGAATTTAGTGGCGAGGGATGCGGAGACGCTGGAAGGGATTTATGCTTTTTACCATCCAACTTTTCAGGAATATTTTGCGGCGTTGGCGGTTGAGGATTGGCACTTTTTCTTGAATCACATTCCTAAGAATCCGCAACATCCTGATGCTAGGTATCGCATTTTTGAGAAGCAGTGGAAGGAGGTTATTTTGCTGTGGTTGGGGCGTGAGGATGTAGGGAGGGAGGAGAAGGAAGCGTTTATTAAAGCGTTGGTTAAGTTTAAGGTTGGGTGGGATAAATTTTATGGATATCGGGCATATTTTCTAGCGGCTGCGGGGATTGCTGAGTTTAAGGAGTGTCGCCTGGGCGATGAGATTGTGCGACAAATTGTTACGTGGGGATTTGGTTATTTTAATAAGCAAAAACAGGAGTGGCGGACATTTCTCTATCCAATTGCCGAGATAGCAGGGGAAGTTCTGAAAGAAACAGATCGAAAAAGGGCTATCTCCTCTTTAATCGAGTTAATCCGCAATTCAGGTGATGAATATACCCGGAGGGAAGCGACAAGAAGTTTGGGGGAAATCGGCAAAAATTGCCCAGACACGATCGCCACTTTAGTCGAATTAATCAATACTTCTCAGGATGAAGTTACTCGGTGGCAAGCGGCAGAGATCTTGGGTAAAATTGATAAAGATAGCCCAGTAGCGATCTCCGCTTTAGCAGAGTTGATCCACACTTCGGTTGATAAAAACACCTGGAAGCGATCGGCATATAGCTTAGGGACAATAGGCAAAGATAGCCCAGAAGCGATCGCCACTTTAGTAGAACTAATCCCCAATTCAGTTGAGAACGGTATACACCGATATTTCTACTGGTCTAACGTACCTACCTATATAATAGTGGCAGATAGCTTAGGAAAAATAGGCAAAAATAATCCAGTTGCGATCGCCGCTTTAGTAGAGTTAATCCGCACTTCAGATAATAAAGTTACTCAATGCTTCGCGGCAGAAATTTTAGGTAAGATAGACAAAGATAACCCGGTAGCGATCGAAACTTTATTGGATTCAATCCGCAACTACCGTCCTAAAGATAATCGTTATCAAGCGGCAGCAATATTAGCAACAATCGCTAAAAATAACCCAGTTGCGATCTCCGCTTTAGTCGAGTTAATTCGCACTTCAGGTAATAAAGTTACCCGGTGGCGAGCGGCAGAATGCTTAGGAAAAATAGATAAAGATAACCCAGTTGCAATCAGCGCTTTAGTCGAGTTAAGCCGCAATTCCCATGAAAGAACCCGGTGGTCAGCGGCAGATAGCTTAGGTAAAACAGGTAAAAACAACCCAGTTGCGATCGCCGCTTTAGTTGAGTTAATCCGCAATTCCGGTGCTGAAAGTACCCGGTGTCAAGCGATAAGAAGCTTAGGGGCAATAGGCGAAAATAACCCAGAGGCAATTTTAGGTTTAGTCGAGTTGCTCGGTACTTCTCAAGGTGAATCTACCAGGATGATAGCGGCAGAATGCTTAGGAAATATAGACAACAATAACCCAGTTGCAATCTCCGCTTTGGTCGAGTCGATCGGCACTTTTCAGCATGGATACCATCTGTGGGAGTTGGGAAATAAATTAAAAAAAATAGGCAAAAATAACCCAGTTGCGATCGCCACTTTCGTCGAGTTAATCCGCACTTCAGGCGATGAAAATAACCGACTTCAAGCGGCAGGATTTTTGGAAGAAATAGACAACAATAACTCAGTTGCGATCGCCACTTTCGTCGAGTTAATCCGCAATTCACCTCATGCAGATACCCGGTGTCGAGCGGCATCTAGCTTAGGGAAAATAGAGAAATATCACCCAATTGCGATCGCGACTTTAATAGAGTTGATGCCTAATTATCATCCTGAATATTCTCTTTTTGACCCGGCAGATAGCTTACTAAAAATCATGAAAGGTAAACACTTCGCCACCGCAGTCTCAGGTTTGAAAAATCGCCTAACTTCGGAAATATACAAAAAATATTTTGGTCGGAATGAAAGATGTCACAGAGTCATCTGGCACTGCGCCGAAAATATGACTTACCCAGACTTTTATCAAGCATGGCACACTCAACCCACCAATTCCCCAATACCGGCGGACAACCACCCACACAATACAGATATCCCCACACTCCTCAAACAACTCCAGCCCACCGATAAAACCTTCCCGGTGTCCCTCAACATTCGCGCCTTAGAAGGCGAAACCGATACAAGCGCGATCGCCCAAGAACTCTGTACCCAACTATATCAAACAATCTTCCCCGCAGATACAGACATCCCCGCCCTTCGCAACGCCCCCGAATTCAAGCGATTAATCCCCCAACTCAAAAACTGGCTGCAAAAACAGCACATCGCCTTAATTTTGCACTCGTGCCCCTGCGAAGATGCGCTTTCATCTTTCACCCGCAAACTCGCCGACACTCACATGGGAATTCATATCGCCTGGATTACCGATACACCGCTGGAATTCCCGCTAAAAGGTTTTCGGGTGGATGGAGAGAATTTGTTGGAGGCGGTGCAGAATTGGATTGCGGGGATTGGTGCGTGATGTTGGGCCTTTCGGGTTAACTGTAGTTTAGACTCAAAAATGAGTGCAGCTAAAAGTAGTGGCCTTTGAAGAGTAGCCAAGCTGTTACTCAAAAATTCAAAATGTAGAAGATTAAATAGCTAATCTTGAAGACTTTTTGCGTCGAGAAACCCGTTTTTTTACAGTGGAATAGCACGGTGCTTTATTCCGTACCTTCCCCTTTTTCCAGCCGGGGGACTTTCCCCTATGTTTAGGCATTTTCGCGGCAGTACCAATATCAACTAAAAGCCACAAAACAGGTCAGTCGAGTTAAATTGATCAGCTTCAGATTGCTCTAGTGAGTCGATTCTCGATCGCTAAATCCCTAGCCAGCCAGAGTTGCCAACTCATCAATGGCATTAAATCGCTCCACCGCTCAGATTGTTCGGAAGTTCTCAAGTTAGGCAATTTTCAATGTAATCGTTGCTTGACCAATCGATACCAACGATCGACTCCAAAACGCCGTAAATACTTAAACCAAACAATTTCGCTTGGGTAGAGTTCGCTCTCCCACAAAAGCCAACCATAAGGGTAGAAACGGCTGACTGTTTGACATCGGCTTCATTCTTTCGGCGAGGATTCAATTGACTCTCTGTCGAGTGGCATGATTCCTATTGCTTCTTAACTCTGCTTTAAAGATAGAAGTCCTGACTGCGAACCAGGATTTAAGGACTTCTCTGATGGCTGCAAACCTTTTTTTATAATAAACTAGCAATTGCACTCAATCGCAGACAAAATTGAATTATCTGAGTCCATCGGTGTTAATCCGCTGGAAATCTGCGGTTAACAGAGCGAATATTTGTGCAGCCCAACTCTAATAACTATTATGCTTCAAATGCGGCAACCGAAACCCGATCGCGCCCTGCAGCTTTCGCCCGATAAAGCGCCTCATCGGCGATCGCAATTAACGCCCCCGGCTGCGACATCGGTGCTGGAATGCAGCAAGCCACACCCAAACTCAGCGTCACGTATTCGCTGACACTAGACTTGGCGTGAAGTATCTCTAAATCCCTCACCTGTCGGTTGATAATTTCAGCTACGCAAGTGGCACCATCAATATCAGTATTCGGCAAAACTATGGCAAATTCTTCTCCACCGTAACGCGCAACTAAATCAGCCGATCGCTTTACCGGACGCTGGAGAACCGCAGCCACCTGTCGCAAACATTCATCCCCCGCTTGGTGCCCGTAAGTATCGTTATAAAGTTTGAAATAATCGATATCGCACATAATCAAAGACAGCGGTGCTTCTTCCCTCGCCAAACGTCGCCATTCCGTATCGAGATAGTCATTAAAAAAGCGACGGTTTCTTACATCAGTCAAACTGTCGTAAGTTGCCAAATATTGCAAGGATCTATTCACCGTTTCTAACTGCCGTTTTTGCTGCAGCAACTGACGATTGAGCACCGTCAATTGCTGTTCGGCTGCGTGGGTTCTGAGCAAATTTCTTACCCTCGCCAGCAATTCCCTCTCGTCAAAAGGCTTTGCAATATAATCGTCAGCACCCGCATCCAAACTTTCGATCCGAGCTTCCATCCCCGATCGCGCTGTCAAAAAGATTACCGGAGTCGAATTCAATTCTGGCGTATTGCGAATCTCCTTGAGCAGATCGAGTCCATTTTGTCGGGGCATGATTTGGTCGCTCAAAATCAAATTTGGGCGCAATTGTTTGGCTTTTTCTAAACCTTCAATCCCGTCCACAGCCACGGCAACTCGATAGTACGGAATTAATAAATTTTGAAGGTAATCGAGTAAAAAATTGTTATCTTCTACTACCAGCAACAGGGGTAATTCTTGTCTATTATTTGTTAATTTATTTGGATCAATTGTGCGGTCAAAATTCTTAGAATCCGGCGGCGAGGACGGAGGCGCGATCGCCCGGACATTTCCCGCGCCGCAATCTTGGCAGCTAAATCCAGTCTGTCCAGCCAATTGGACGATCGCGCTCACCAACTGATGCGGGGACACAGGCTTCGACAAATACCTCTGAAACCCCGCAGAGAGCGCCGATCCATCGTCATCCCCCAGGTCTTCCGTGAGCGCCAACGCCGGCAGCAGTTCCCTGTCCTGGGACATTTCCATTGCTCTGACACGACGGATCAAATCGCAGCCGTCGGCTTCCGACACCGCCATATCGCTCACCAACACGTCTGGCCGCGACTGTTCCAACTCGGCGATCGCTTCGCCGGCGCTAGCCACCGCTGTTACCTTAGCTCCAAATGCTTCCAGACCAGTTTTCATACATTCGCGGATCTCGGCGCTGCTTTCAACCACCAACACTTGCTTTCCCGCTAGGGGTTTGGAAACCTGTCCTGATATACCTTCCATTGCGCCCAGCGCAGCATTGTGGGCGATCGGATTTTTGCTGTTCGCCACCGGTAGCTGCACCTCAAAGGTAGCCCCCTGTCCGATTCCGGGACTCTGGCCCCAAACATTTCCCCCGTGCAGTTCCACCAACTGCCGCACAATGGAGAGTCCCAAGCCGAGCCGGTTTTGTTCCTTGGTTTGGAAGCTATCTGTGGGGCGGAAGTAGTCAAAGATGTACGGCAGATATTTGGGGTCAATCCCGCAACCGCTGTCGCTGACGCGAATCAGCGCGCCCGACGCAGTAGGTTCGATCTGTATTTGGACTAGACCGGGGGCGGAATCCGGGGTAAATTTGATGGCGTTAGCAAGTAAATTCCAGACTACTTGCTGCAAGCGTTCTGCATCTCCCAAAATGTAGGTGACAGCGGGGTCAAAATCTGTTTCTATGCGGATGTTTTTGGCTTCGGCGGCGGGGCTGAGGGTGTCGATCGCCGATTCGACGACAGACGGGAGGTGAACCCTGCCGACGTTGAGGTGTATTTTTCCGCGCAGCAGCCGCGAAAGATCCAGGAGATTATCTATTTGCTGGTTCTGCAGTCTGGCGTTGCGCTCGATGATTTCCAAAGCGCGGCTGGTAGTGGCTTCGTTTAACTTGCGCGATCGCGCTAGCTGTACCCATCCCAAAATCGCGCTCAGGGGCGATCGGAGTTCGTGGGAGGCGACCGCCAAAAATTCGTCTTTTGCCTGGTGGGCTTGAGCTTGAGCTGCTTCAACGGCTTTGCGATCGGTGATGTCGAATCCGATCGCCAAATACTGACAGGGTTTTCCCTGAAAATCCAACAGCGGAACTACTGCTGCATAAACCCAATAATCGCTGCCATTCTTAGCTTGGTTCTTAATTTCTCCTTGCCAAACTTCACTTTTGGCAACAGTTGACCGCAAATTTTTGATCAATTCCGAAGACTTATATTCCGAGTAGAGAATTCCGAAATGGCGACCGATCAGTTCAGCGCGCGAATAGTTAGATATGCTACAAACTCGATCGCTGACGTAGTTGATAATTCCTCGGGCGTTTGTCCTCACCGCCAGTGCTGCTCGGTCGATCGCTCCTTTAAAATCTAAACATTCTTGTAGCGACAACTCTACTTCTTTTGTCATATAATTTTGGTTTGGGCGATCGGGCGCGTTTGGTTGCTGGCGATCGGTCTTATTCTTGCTCCGCTGTTGGATTTCCATTGCTTCTATTTTTCCCTGACGGCTGATAGCTAATCTACTCACATCCTGATTCATTATCACTGTTTTGTTCCCCGCAAATGGGTGCAATATTTTGTATCTGTTCATGATTAAAATTCGGCCGTCCGCACATCCAATAAGGAGTCACTTCAGATTTTATTGATTGTTGGGCAAAATTTTGTCAATCTGAGGGCAGATTTTCTCGAATTTTACCGAATTGGGCCATCTGTAACAATTCTCAACCTTTTTCTCACAATTTGCCTGTTGCATATACCTTAAAATTTCTTCTTCCCGAGGCTTGTGGGTTTCCCGCATTCTGCCTCACTTTTACTCAAGCATATCGATATCGGAGCTTAACATTTCTCAAATAACTGGCAGGGAAAAAGCCAACAAAGTCCGTGTCTGGCGATCGTCGGGAACTTCTGTTAAATTATTTTCTTCTACATCTTGACAGTCCTGTAAATATTATGTATTATCGAATGTAGTATATTTAACAAGAGACCAGACCAACTGCATTAACGCACTCAAGTATTAACAGGTAGAGAAAAATTGTCTGTGAATTTAAACTATGTACGCGAGGAATTTGAACAAAGAGCATTTGATTATGACAGTTTAATTCCCCGCCTCATTCCGCACTATCGCGAGCAACAGGATTTAATACTGCAGTTAATACCTTTTGAAACCAATGCTAACATACAAGTTCTGGATTTAGGCGCGGGGACTGGCATACTGTCGGCTCTGATTTTGCAAGCATTTCCTCAAGCCAAAGTCCTAGCCTTTGACATGGCGGAAAATATGCTGAAAATTTGTCAAACTAACTTGTCAGCTTTCGGAAAACGCCTGAGATTGCAGCAGGGAAATTTCGCAGAAGATGATTTCGGCAGCGGTTACGATTTGGTAGTTTCAGGGTTAGCAATCCACCACCTAGACAGCGCCGGGAAACAACAGCTATTTCACCAGCTTTTTCAGTCAATGAATCCAGAGGGAATCTTGCTAATTCGAGACATTGTGACAGGTGCTACTCCCAAGCTGACGGAGCAATACGAAAAGTTGTGGCGGCAGTACATGAAAGCCAGCGGAGAAGATGATGCAGCCTGGTTTCAAAACTATTTAAAAGAAGATATTCCTTCCTCTGTGGAAGAGCAAACAAAGTGGCTTGCAGAAGCAGGTTTTGCCGACGCAGCCTGTCACTGGCGCTATCTAAATTTTGCTGTTTTTGGCGGAGTTGTCCGAAAGTAGTTTTTGTAGGGCGCACCGGTTGACGAGTACGAGTAACTTTTGTTACTAATTTTGAGTATGGTAATTTTGAAACCAAGCTGCGCCAAAGAATTTTGCTTGCTTGAATTTTGAAAAATTGGAACGTTAAGCGAAAGCTTGGGTTCAGAATTCAAAGGCTCTTTGCTGTGGATGCCGCAGCAATGCAGCTTGATGGCTGTACATTTTACTGTTCGGATAACCAAGTTTGGTTAGTAGATTTTGTGCCTCCGAATTATCTCAAAGTCAATTGATAAATCTAGTGTTTTTGTGGAAGATGTGCGCGGAAGCTTTTAAAATAAAAGTAAGTAGGAGTTGCAATAAGTGAGTGCTGAAGATATGAGCGATCGCCAAAACAATTTTACTCAAAATAATCCTCAAAATCGAGGGTTGCTCGGCTCTGGCTGGCGACCTCTCTACCGTCAATTTGATTTGGAACACCTGCTGCATTTAGCATCGAGCGATCCGGTCGAATTAGCTCAAAAAACTTTAGATGCAGCTAGCGATATTGCCGACGCAATGGGGCGACATCAATATACCTGGTGGGCAAATATCTTAAATGTATTCTCGGAAAATACTCGCTACGAAATTGATGAATTTTGGGATTACATTACTCCGCAGCCAGTTTACCCGGATTACCGCTCCAAAGACGTTTTAGTTACTGAAACGCCGGTGGTGCAGTTTGTCAGCCGCGCTAGCATTCCCATTGACTATGTTCTCAACAAACTGCAAGAGATTACTGTTTTTAAAGTTCTGAATTTGTTGGGGAAACCGGATGCGATTACTCAGTCTTGTATGGAGCGGCATTTTTCTTATCCGCCGGAGCGGTTTGTGAGCTGGGAACGCTTGGAAGTTTTGGGTACTGTTTATGCTTATTGGGAGCGATGGGGCTGTTGGCTGCAAATTGACAGCTACGATAGGGGAAGACGCTGCTACACTCTGATTTGTAAAGATATTGCGCCGCTCGTTAGCAAGGCTACTTACAATTTGGCGGTGATTTTGAGCGGGTACAAAAGCCGCGTGGGACAGGTTCACAGTCAGTTTCCTATTCGGACGTTTTCTGCGGATGTTCAAAGTTTTACGGATACGGTTCAGCAGGCAATTCTCGACCAAAATCAGTTGGCTGTTTTGGTTAGCGGTGAACCGGGGACTGGCAAAACTGCTTGGACGCAAGCGGTAGCAAAGGAGATTTTGGTGCCGCTGGGTTATGTGATTTTTATTTTAGACCACGATGCTGTGGAAAATTTTGTGCCGCCGAGTTATTTGGAGCGGATTTGTATCATTATTAACGAGGCTGATAATTTGGCTCAAGATCGATCGACCGATGCGGCCCAACGCACTAACAAAACTGAACATATTTTGAGTTTGCTGGATGGAACTTTGTATCAAAGTGTTATGGATGAACACGGCATTCAATTTCAGCAAAAACTCGTAGTGTTGATGACTTGCAATACAACTGAAAGATTTGATCCTGCAATGTTGCGGAAGGGGAGAGTGGATTTTACCAGTGAATTTACGCAAAAATTTGTGTAATTTAATACAAAATACTGACAAAAAATTTAAATAATTGCACGAGCTGGACTTGTTACCAAACCTCACAATTCTGAAGATTTCTTCAGAATTGAAAAATTAAGGTAAAATTTTTTTGAGTACCTATAGACACATTTCGTGAAAAATGATATGAATGATGGGTGAGACCCTCTAAGGGTATCACCCGAGAGAGCAAATCAGGGAAACAGCATTTTTAATCAGAAACAGAATTTTTCTAACTTGACCGTCCTAAAAACGATACAGGCTGCGGCAGGGCTGTCGCGGCATCCCAAATTTTAGAAGCAAGTTCAAGCTCCAGTGATTCATCTGTGGAGTTTATCCAAAATCTCAAAATTCAAAACTCAAATTGACTGACAGTTATGGAGGAAATCCCAAACCGTGCAAACACTCGCCAGTTCAGCAACAAAGTCGGAGGCTGGGAAGGTCTGCCGACGGGAAAATTTCGATCGCCCACCAGCATCCCCAGAGGCAGACGTGTTGGAGAGTAAAGAGCGATTTCGGCGGTTGGTGGAGCGCTCCGCCGACTCCGTAGCAATGGTAGATTGTGAAATGCGCTACCTGTCGGTTTCTAGTCGCTGGGAAACAGATGGCGCGATCGGCTGCGGTGAGGCGATCGGCCGCTCTCATTGGGAACTGTTCCCGAATCTCCCGGAATATTGGCAACAAAATGCTCGCGCTTGTTTGACTGGAGTTTTGGAATACAGCGAGTTTGTGACAGGACGATCGCCCGTATGTGAAGCAGAACAAATCGAAGGCTGTGGCAGCGGGCGGGTAAAATGGGTATTTTTGCCCTGGAAAAATTGCTCTGGTGCGATCGGCGGTTTGATCCTGTTTGCCGAAAAGATAGCTGAGGAACTCGCCCCAAAAAATGGCTACCATAAATTAACCTCAAATGTCAAAACCCCGCAGTTAGAAATCAAACGAAAACTAACTCCCATTGCCCTCGACAATGCTGCGGATACAGTTTTTTTTACAAGTGCCGAAGGTCAAATTTGCTACGCGAACAAAGCCGCTTGTGATCTTTTCGGTTACTCGGAATCGGAACTGCTAAACCTGACAGTTAGCGACATCGATTCGCAGTTTTCAGTATCGGATTGGCCGGAACTCTGGGAGAAACTCAAACAGCAAAGCAACTTCACTTTTAAAGCCACTTACAAAACCCGAAACGGTGCCTGTTTTCCCGTCGAAGTTAAAGTCAATTATTTAGAATACGGCGGTTGTGAATACTGCTGCGCGATCGCCAGAGACATTTCGGCTCGTATCGCAGCCGAATCAGCGCTTTTAGAAGCAAAAGAGCAACTTCAAGCCGTCTTGGATGCCGTACCCGGATTAGTTTCTTGGGTAAGTTCCGATTTGCGTTACTTGGGAGTAAACCGACATTTAGCTACTGCTTACCAAATGCCGGCCGAAATATTTTCTGGTCAGAAAGTTGGTTTTTTAGATACAAGCCCTAAATTTAACGATTTAGTATACGATTTTTTTGCCAGCCCCCAAAAGAAGACATCTCAAGAAGTAATAACAAACATCAGAGGAGAAGATAAAACTTATTTAATAGTCGCTCAAAAATATCATAAAAATACGGCGGCGGTATTTGTGGGATTGGACATTACAGAAAGCAAACAATCTCTATTCGCTTTGCAAGAGTCGGAAGAACGTCTGCGGCAGCAAGCGGCGAAATTAGAGCAAACTTTGTTAGTTTTGCAACGAACTCAAACTCAACTGATCCAAACTGAAAAGATGTCTAGTCTGGGGCAGTTGGTAGCAGGAATAGCGCACGAAATAAACAATCCAGTGAGTTTTATTTCCGGGAATGTCAGCCACGCCACGGGCTACATTCAAGAACTCTTGAAGTCGATCGAGCTTTACCAAAAGCATTATCCCGATCCGGTGGCAGAAATTCAAGATTGGATGGAAGACTTAGACTTAGATTTCATCAAAAAAGACTTGCCAAAACTGCTAAATTCAATGAAAGTAGGTTCCCAAAGGATTCGGGATGTTGTGCGATCGCTCCGGTTGTTCTCGCGTACTGACGCAGCCCAAATGAAGCCTGTAGATATCCACGAAGGTTTGGACAGCACTGTACTAATTTTGCAAAATCGTCTGCAAGCTAAAGGCGGACGACCGGGAATTTCTCTAGTTAAGGAATACGCGGATTTGCCGCGAATCCGCTGCTATCCGGGACAGTTAAATCAAGTGTTCATGCACTTGTTGACAAATGCGATCGACGCTTTGGAAGAAGGAGGAAGAAATCCCCAAAGGTGTGGTACAATCCAAAGTCAGTCTTTATTGTCTGCGGGCGGCTCGGAAACTGAAATATTCAATCCAGAAATTCGGATTCGGACGTTTTTGGTAAGTTCAAGCGAAGTTGCGATCGCAATTAGCGACAACGGCCCGGGGATGACGGAAGAAGTTCTCGACTGCATCTTTGACCCTTTATTTACCACTAAATGTCCAGAGACGAGCACAGGTTTGGGTCTGGCAATATCGCAGCATTTAGTAGTAGAAAAGCATGGCGGCCAGTTGCAGTGTGTTTCTCGTCCGGGACAGGGAACTGAGTTGATCGTTAAAATTGCGATCGGTAACGATTAATTTGCCTCACCCAAAGCTGGACTTATTGTACCGGTTATAAATAGTGCGTCAAACCTTTTTTTGCGTAACTCATATTTAACCACCTGAAGAATCTGGGTTTTGCATTTAATAGTGCTGTCCCCCGATTTTTGGCAATAGACTAGCAATTGCATAAATCGGAAAATACCCTAAAATCATCTGCGTCAATCAGTGTTGCATCTGCCCGATATCTGCGGTTTCTGGATGGAGAGAAGACTTCTGCAACTCAAGACTATTGCACCGCTGGCTAACTCCATAAAAAATCCTTTTTTTCAAAGCCGGAGATGCTCCATAAGCGCCCTGTGCGACGGTAGAGTCCATGCTAAAATCTAAAATCTAAAATCGGTTGATTTATAAGGGAAAAATAATATGGTAATTGAGTGGCTGAAATTTAAAGTACCTCCCGAAAAGTGGGAGCAGTTTATCCTGCGAGATGAAGAAGTTTGGACAGCCGGACTAAAAAAATTCCCCGGTTTTTTGGGTAAGGAAATTTGGGTGGATGCGGTGGAAAATGAGGTGGTGATGTTGATCCGCTGGGAAACTAGGGAGAAGTGGAAGTCGGTGTCACAAAGCACAATCGAGGAGTTGGATACCCAAATGGGCGATTTGCAAATTGCGATCGCCGAAAGTCGCGAATATCAAGTTCCCCACTTCTTGGCTTAGTTAGTCATTAGTCATTAGTCATTAGTGATTAATCATTAGTCATTAGTGATTAGTATGGTTGGTGGGTGAGCGCTGTGACTTGCGGATGATTGTAGAGAATCAGTGAAATACAATCGGTATCCAGAATATATCGACACACAAAAATCTACCTCTACAGATAATAGGGATCGCCTTTTATTTTGGTGGGGCTCTCGCTCTTAATGCGTGAAGGGCGATCGCACTCCGTAAAACGATCGCAGTGTTTGGTATTTGGTGTCAGGGGCGATCGGGCTACCCCTTGCTTTCCACCTATGCAAGGACAGATAACCTGGAAACTTTCGGTTCTGATTTGTTGTGCTGTGTGCGCTACCTAGACAGTGACAGACTTGGCAATTTTTGCCAGCAATCGCAACGCTTCATTGACAGAAGCTGAGTCTCGAAATATTTCTGCTACGTCTGGATCGAGAATCACAACATTACTTGATTTCATATAGGCTTCATAGTATTTGCCACGGACACCACCTGAAAAATCGTATTCAGGTCTCATCTCGTCATTAATTGTTACTTCAGGTTCCTGACTCATAACTTTTTCTCTCTTGTCGGGTGGCTAAACGGGCACTGATTAAACGCACTTCACCTTCTCGTTCTGTATGGGACACAACAAAAAGGCGCTGTAAATTTGACTGACCGATCGTTAAAAGACGGAACTCACCTACAGAGTAGTTAGGGTCAGAAATTGTAATAGCCAGTGGATCTCCGAAGACAGTGACAGCTTCTTCAAAAGACACACCCATGCTTTTTGGCATTACTACTGGCTTTGTTTGAGTCCCACTGAAACTTCATATATCTATTCTACTCTCAAGCAGAAGAGGGAGGTTGGCAATTGCCTAGCTTACTGCTCTATTTTACTATTTAGGGCAAAATGGCGAAAATCAAAAATGTCAAGGTGACTGACTTCTAGGAACTCATAGACTCTGAGGAATATTGAACTGCTGCTGTAGCGCACTCATGGCTTTCTCGACTGGAATTCCTTCACCTCGATCGAAGCTTTCGAGTCCTTTGCGGATGCCGATAATGGCTTCGAGGTAGTCGATGCGCTCCTTCTGTTGTTCGTAGGTATTGACTTTGGGGTGTGGAGGCGATTTGAGCGCACTAAGCTAAGAAGATCCGCAAGTAGTTCGTCAGGGGTGCTATCGATTGCTTGGATGAGGAGTTCTTTGATGGTCATCGCGGCATTTGGTGGAGGATTGATACACTGATTGTAACGAGTGTCGATCGATCGTTGTACGAGTTGCGATCGCACCTCCGTACAAGCATCGCAGTGTTTGGTAAGTAGTAAGACACAATTAATTACACAAAACTCTGGGCTACAAGCCTTGTCTAGTAAAGAATCAGCAAAAAATCAGTGTGTAATTAATTCTGTCCAATTACTTATTTGGTGTCAGGGGCGATCGATCTTTCATTTTAGGCGATCGGTCATCGGAAACAACAAAGGGATCTCGCTATCTATGCAAGCATTTCACTATTTAGTATTTGCTTTGGTGAAGAGTTTTGAGGTAAACTAGAATCGCTCGAAGTTTCTGGAGTCTGACTAGGAAACAATGAAACTGCGCTCGCATATTGGATGTGATGGCATATTGCTTAAACAAATGCCCGCTGAGTTTAAAGATACTTCTGTTGAAGTGGTAGTAGTTGTACAGCATCTACCATCTGAGGAAGTTAAACCGAAGTATAACGCTTGGGGAAAGGTGACTACTAAAAAATCAATTCAAGCAGCAATTGCTAGAATGCTACAACTGCGGAAAGAAATTGCTTTGGCTCAAAGCTCAATCCGTTCCATGATTGAAGAAGGGCGCAGGTTTTAATGCAGTTTGTATTGGATTGTTGTGTTTGCCTTCTTCATCATCACCACACCCGCTGAATTGGATAAGCATCAAAAGCCTCATCACGACTAATCAAAACCAGCGAATGATTCATCGTCTGTGCTACCAAAATGCGATTGCGCTAAGCGCACGCTACGCTAACGAACGGAGCTCGATGATGCAGTGGAAGACTTGTGTAAATCTCAGTATCTTCAAATGTAATTGGTAAAATTTGAGCGTTAATGTATTCCAATTCTTTTGGCAGATATTCAAACCCTCGATTCAGTTGAAGCTTGCCAACATTAATTTTAATGGAGATTTCCCACAGGCTGGCAATACTAAAATACAAACCTGTTTTAGTATCGATCGCTTCTTTGGCTTTACTACCGAGATTGGAATCGCCAAGCAAGTACCACAGAAAGGCATGAGTATCTAAAAGAAATTCCATGTTATGTATATTCCTTTAAATCTTCCAGCGGTTCATCGAAATCATCAGACATAACGATTTGACCGGCCCAGCTACCATAACCATGAGGTTGTTCAAGTTGTTCTGGAGATGATTCAGTTTTTGCGTGTTTTTCAAGTAAATATTTTGCATAATGCAATATCTCTTGTTTTAGAGATTCTGGCATCTTGACGACAGTTTGAAAAATCTGTAGATCGATAGTCATGATTTTTCTGCAATTTTTACGCTTATCATGCTTACTCATTATACTGTAATTGCAGTCAGAAGGTATTTGGTGCCAGGGGCGATTCCCTACGGGATAGCTACGCTTCACGCACCTCCGTACAATCATCGCAGTGTTTGGTATTTGGCGTGAAGGGCGATCGCTTTTTCATTTTAGGCGATCGGTCATCAGAAACAAGAAAGGGATCTCGCTATCTATGCAAGCATTTCACTATTTAGTATTTGCTTTGGTGAAGAGTTTTGAGGTAAACTATAATTGCTCAAAGTTTCTGGAGTCTGACATGGAAACAATGAAACTGATCTCGCATATTGGAACCGACGGCATATTGCTTCTCCAAATGCCCGCTGAGTTTAAAGATACTTCTGTTGAAGTGGTAGTAGTTGTACAGCATCTACCATCTGAGGAAGTTAAACCGAAGTATAACGCTTGGGGAAAGGTGACTACTAAAAAATCAATTCAAGCAGCAATTGCTAGAATGATACAACTGCGGCAACAAATTGCCTTGGATAAAAGCTCAATCCGTTCCATGATTGAAGAAGGGCGCAGGTTTTAATGCAGTTTGTATTGGATTGTTCTGTAGCCATTAGTTGGTGCTTAGTCGATGAAGATAACGATTATGCCAATGCTATACTCGCGATGATGCCAGATTGCGAAGCATTTGTACCAGGCATTTGGTCGCTAGAAGTTGCGAATACTCTCCTGGTTGCCGAGAGACGCAACCGCATGACAACTGAGCAATCTGAAATAGCTATTGCTTTGTTACAATCACTTTTAATTCAGGTTGACGACGCCACGGATAGCAGCGCACTCTCGTCAACTCTGGTGCTAGGAAGACAAGAAGGTTTAGCTGCTTATGATTCAGCTTATTTGGAGTTAGCACTACGATTGAAATTGCCGATCGCAACACTTGATAATCGCTTGGCGGAAGTGGCAACTCGCTGTGATGTGGGGTTGGTAGTTGTTGGTGGAAAAATGCCAGAGACGGAGCCGTAATGCAATTGACAACAGATAATTGCTGCATTGGTTTCATGCGATCGCTCTTTCATTTTAGGCGATCGGTCATCAGAAACAAGAAAGGGCGATCGCAACTGGTACAACGATCGCAGTGTTGCGTATTTGGTGTGAAGGGCGATCGCTCTTTCATTTTAGGCGAACTCTCATCAGAAAAAAGAAAGGGCGATCGCACCTGTTTGAAGAAAATCATCAGGGCGATCGCTCTTATTTGAAAAGAATCAGAAAGGCGATCGCCCTTTCTTTCGCTGTGGCGATCGCCCTACAGGATAGCTACGCTTCACGCCCTCTGTGCAATCATCGCCCTTTGAAATGGTGGAAATGGATCGGATTGTCAGTGGAAACATAGGTTGAGTGACACGAGGGTTAAGGGAATATGTAGGAAAGGGCGATCGCCCTTTTATTTGCTGTGGCGATCTATCTGATTTGAAAAAAATAAGAAGGGCGATCGCGCTGTGAATCAGTTCGTAATAACAACCATCAGGTTATCTGAAATTACCATCATCATATATTCTGCACTTTCCTGGTTCAATTCTTCCCATATCAACAATGCCTCCCAGGTCAATTGTTCTACCTCTACTATGATTAACGTGAATCGAAAATTTGACGGGTGAGTCAACAATTGATTGAAGTGGGAAAAACAGTGAACTTGTGTCGTAGAATCTTTTATCACGCCGTCTACTATTAGACTCAATCCTCAGCCTTCGCCAGTTTTCACCACTAGTAAGACCAAATTGTTGTCCTAATGCATTTACACCGAGACTATATCTTGTGTACATTTGAAATTCGACGCTCTGAACTCTTGAATCTCTACTACCCGCTTCGGCAATAACTCTTGCCCTCAGATTACCAGATATATTACAGAATTCAGCAAATTTTATTTCGCCATAGATTCCGTCTCGTTCTTGATAGTTAGGAGAAGCTTGCCCAGGAATAGCTGAAAAAGGTAAAACCAGTGCCGCCAAAAGAAGGCTTTTATAAAAAAACGCCAAACTGTTAGCTCTATCGACTACTTTGACTAAATTGAAAAGCATTGTTAATTTTTGTTGATAGATATTTCTCCTATCATTATTTCAAAAATCCCAGCTTTGTCTAGGCCAAAAAGCTTAATTTTGTTGGCAATTTTGTCTGCTAATCTAACCCGCCCTGTGTAAAAAATCTTAGAATATGCCAGAAAATGTTGGAAAATGTTAGGTATAATACGAAAAATCACAACATCCACGATACTGCATGAATCTTAAGGAAGTGTTAAAAATGGCTGACGAGATGGTGTTTGCAAAAACCGGTCAGCACCTCGATAACTTACAAGAGGCAATTCTGCTGGGAACCATGCAAGGTGAGAAATACACCAAAATTGCCGAGGAGATTCACTGTAACGAGAGTTATGTTAGGCAAATCGGATCGCAATTATGGCAGATAATTTCAGAAGAGTTGGGAGAAGATATTAATAAAAAAAATTTTAGATCGGCAATTAAGAGGTTACAAGTCTCTAATTCTTCAAACTTTGCACAAGACGTTGTAGCCATCGGCAATTTTAATATCTGTGGAGAAGCTAGACACCCGCAAAATATCCCAAACTCACATCCACCAAATCAAGAAACATCTAACCCACAACAAACTAAAACTTCACATCAAGATTTAAGCGAAATGCCGGAGTTGGGCAATTTCTTCGATCGCACTTCCGAACTCCAAACCCTCACAACCTGGATTCTACAACAAAACTGCCGCCTCATCACCCTCACCGGCATCAGCGGCATCGGCAAAACATCCCTAGCAGTACAACTCGTACAACAAATCAAACACGAGTTTGAATACGCAGTTTGGTGCACGCTAGACGAATTCCCCACCATCGATAAATTTCAATATAACCTAACACAGCTTTTTTCCCAGTCAGAAAAACCAGATTCATCCCCAACCAACCACAAACGCTTACCGCTGATTAAATATTTACAAAACCATCGCTGTTTAGTAGTCTTAGATGACGTTCAAAACCTTTTCTGTAGCGGCGAATTGGCCGGAAAATATAAACCAAACTACGAAGAATATCGCACCCTATTCAAACAAATAGAAAAATTATCCCATTCAAGTTGCTTTCTGCTAGTCGGTTGGGAACCGCCCAAAGAAGTTCCTCAACTTACCAGCCAAAATACTCCCATTCGTACCTTACAACTCACAGGCTTAGATATCGCAGCAGCACGGGAAATCCTCAGAGATAAAGGATTAGCAGAAATCGATAACTGCGAAGCACTTATTCACCGCTACCAAGGCAATCCTCTATGGTTAAAAAGCGTGGCGACTTTGATTCAAGAGCTAGGAATTAGTGCGACTGAGTTATTAATAGATGATACCATATTGTTACCCGAAGATTTGAAAGAAGTTTTGCAAGAGCAGTACGATCGCACTTCCGAACTAGAAAAACAAGTTATGTCATTGTTTGCGACAGAAAACCAGCCAGTCAACTTCGCCAAATTGCAACAAAACCGACAAATACCACCATCAAATTTGCTCAACGCCTTGCAATCTCTATCGCGGCGATGCTTGATAGAGAAACAGGAAAATCTTTATACTTTTTCACCTGTAATGAAGCAGTATATCAAAGGATTGTAACGGAGATGTTGCACCATTGTTAATAAACCTTTTATTTCTTAGTCTGCGGAGGCAGACTTTGTTTGACAAGAAGCGGTTTCAACCGCCCCATCATTAAGAGTGGTGACTGTGCTATCATAGAATACAAAACATATTGATTCGAGTTATAGCGTTTCTCAGAAAGATGAGGTATGCTAATTTATGCTACAAACCTTACACCACCAAGCTTTTTAAGTGAAAATTCGTACCTCATCAATGTGAAAAAGGCTATATATGACCACAATAACTACAGTCACAACAGCCTCCCAACTCGCAGATTACTACATCAGGTTTGCGAATGACGTAGGTTCCTATCTCAGCAACCACAAGCTACAAAAACTATTGTACTATGCCCAAGCATGGTATCTAGCATTTGAGGATACGCCGCTGTTTGATGAAGATTTTGAAGCTTGGGTGCACGGGCCGACTATTCCGGCTTTATTTTACGAATACAAAGAACAATTTGACTGGAAGCCAATTCTCAAAGAAGTCTAAAAACCCGAGTTTTCAGAAGAAGTACAAGAGTTTTTAGACGAGTTATCCGATGATTATTTCTTTCGGGATGCTTATGAGTTAGAATTGATGGTGCGACGCGAAGATCCTTGGATTAATGCTAGAGGTGGGTTGCCAAGAGATGAGTCTTGTCGTGCTATTATTACGAAGGAATCAATGAGACAATTTTACAAAACCCGTGTCATAGAAGAAAATTAAAAAATCCGATATACGCCGCCAGCAATCTTTATCTAGTATCAATCGTCTAGATGTTAAAATACCGGAAAGAGTTAGTTTTTCTTTCATATATTACCAGGACGATAAAGATAAGTTTTCAAGTGGGATAATTAATGTTACCCAAATTCAGGAAACGGCAGTGCCTTGTCCTTACAATTAATCGGGTAGGGAAACGGCATTGCCGTGTCCTTCTCGGTGGCGGGGTTCCCTCAGACTAAAGAAACCGGGTTTTTTATCTAATCTGTGGTTGTAACGAAATATTTTCGCAAAAAAACCGGTTTATGGCACCCGTGGGTAAGTCCTAATTTTAAGCAAATTTTGCATAGAGAGCTAAAATAAAATTCACGCTTAAAAAGCCGACTGCGAGTACGAGAATGATAAAGATTGCGATACTGAAAATAGACTTTAGCCGATCGCCAATTTCTGGTTTTTCTGAGTTCATCGGTCAATTTTTGCTGTAAATTGGTTCCGGGAAATTGAGCAAGAATATATTGTACCAATGCAGGCACAAAAATGCAACTCCCGAACGGCTCAAAACTCCGATCGCCCTCATGAGGTGGCATTTTTCATCTAAAATCTAAAAATCGACTGGCTTTTGTAGCGATGGTCGATCGCCCAAACCAGATCGCACCCGCCTCCTGTAAAATAGAGGGCGCGCTGGGTTTTACCGTTTAACAGCCCCAATGGCGGGCGATCGCGCCTAGGTATCCCAAATACATAATAATATACCAGTTATCCTTAACCTACTCAATAAGGTAAAAATAGAAGAGTGTCACGAAATAATCTAAAACATATAACTGAAAAAAGGATATAAATCAATGCTTCACCCAGTCTCGCAACCTTACCAACAACGAGAAAATACTATGACTCAAAGAGCCGTGCGGAAGCCAAACCCCTCTGCTAGAAACCACTTAAGGCAAAGTTTTCCTCAAAGACACTGGCTGGAACTAGCAGAATACGCCTCTCTGGCGGCCTCTGGAGTCGGTTCCCTAGCGGTAGCACTGTCGGGTCAAGCTTTTTACGGAGTAGCGCCCCTCACTTTGGCTTTGTCGCTGAATGTTGCTAACCGATATCGATTCGAGCAACAAGTGCGGGTTCACCAAAATTCCGAACTAGCCAGCGTGCAAAAGTCGGTAAATAAAGTCGAAAAAACCGCGGTGACGGTAATTGTAAAATTGCGGAAGCAGTTGTCAGGAGATATTGCAACGCTGCGCCAGCAAATGGCTGCATTACCTAGAACAGAAGGCTTTGACGAATCTCTAGACATCGAGCGGCAGTTGCTGAGTTTGGGAGAATCGGTAGCTTCTTTGCAAGAAATCGTAGCATCTGCCGTGCTCAATGTCCGCGAGCAAGTGAGCCAACAACTGCAAGATTTATCCGTTGGCCAACCTGCAAATCTCGAAGCCGTGGAAGACGCGATAGAGAAACTGCAAACCGCGACAAAATGCTTGACAGAAACTGCTATCACCCAAGACGAATGGGAAGCAGTAAATACTCGATTCTTGGAAATCCAGAAAGTCATGGCAAATCTGCAAAGTCAACTGCAATCTACCCCGCACCAATCAACTCCCGATTTGTCTGCAGTCCAAGCTCAAATCTACCGTTTGGAACACGAGCAACAAGAAGTTGTGAAACCTCACCTCAAGCGTTTAATCTCGGTAGTAAAGCAGTTGCAGCATACGCAAGAAAATAGTCAGTAGTCAGTAGTCAGTAGTCAGTAGTCAGTAGTCATTAGTCATTAGTCAGTAGTCATTAGTCAGTAGTCATTAGTCATTAGTCATTAGTCATTAGTCATTAGTCATTAGTCATTTTACCCGAAGAGCTAAGTCGAATGATAGTCATTAGTGATTAGTCATTTTAGCCGCTCGCGAAGCGGAAGGCTAGTTATCAGCAGACAAGATTCTATTCATTCACTCTCAAAAGTTGAAATTCATCTTTGTGAAGGGAGTATCTTAGTTTTGCAAAAAGCATTTTTTTGTATTGCGAGCATCCCCGAATAGCGAGTTGTACAATACGCTCTTCGGGGATGTTCGCACTATAATGCAAAATACCAGATGCTCCCTAAGTCATCAGTCAGAAGGAAGATTTTCGCACTCTCTTCTTCTCCCCATCTCCCGGCGGTCGTCCAAATTTTTCGACAATTGTGTTACAAAATTAAAAGGTAATCTGTCTAGTTCATCTGTTTTCAACCAGTTAGAATAAAATTAAATGACTGCAACCGTAAATATTCCTGATAACCCATTACTAATTGGCCAAGGATTGCCGACCTTTGACGCGATCGCCCCAGAGCACGTAATCCCAGCCATTACCCAACTGCTGACGGAGCTAGAAGGCTCGCTAGCTGCCTTAGAAGCATCTGTAGAGCCGACTTGGAGCGGTTTAGTAGAACCCTTACAACAGCTCGGAGAGCGCTTAAATTGGAGCTGGAGCATTGTCGGACATTTGATGGGCGTGAAAAATAGCCCGGAATTGCGATCGGCCCACGAAACAGTGCAGCCGGAAGTAGTAAAATTTTGGAGCAAAGTCAGTCAAAGCAAACCGCTTTACGAAGCTTTTAAAGCGCTGCGGGCCAGCGAAAACTGGGACAGCTTAGAGTCAGCTCAACAGCGAATTGTCGAAGCCGCTCTCCGAGATGCACAACTCTCCGGCGTGGGTTTAGAAGGCGAACAAAAAGAGCGTTTTAATGCCATTCAATTAGAATTGGCCGAAATTACTACTCAATTTTCCAATCACGTCCTCGACGCTACCAAAGCTTTCAGCATCACCCTCACAAACAAAGAGGAAATTGACGGTTTACCGCCGAGTTTGTTGAGTTTAGCAGCCCAAGCCGCTCGCAGTGCCGGCGCAGAAAATGCCGATGCCGAAAACGGCCCTTGGCGGATTACTTTAGACTTCCCCAGTTACGGCCCTTTCATGCAGCACAGCACTCGCCGCGAGTTGCGCGAAAAGTTGTACAAAGCTTTTATCGGTAGAGCCAGCAGTGGAGAGTTGAATAACTGGCCTTTGACCGATCGCATTTTAGCACTGCGCCAGGAAAAAGCAGCCTTGCTCGGCTTTAACAGTTATGCCGAATTGAGTCTGGCGACCAAAATGGCTCCCGACGTTGCGGCAGTCGAAGCTTTGTTAGAAGAATTGCGCCAAGCTAGTTACAGTGCTGCTGTCAAAGATTTAGAAGAGTTAAAAGCGTTTGCGGCGGCCAAAGGTGCGCCGGAATCCGGGGATTTGAAGCACTGGGATATGGGTTTTTGGTCGGAACGGCAGCGGGAAGAAAAGTTTGCTTTTAGTGCAGAAGAATTGCGCCCTTATTTTGCTCTGCCACAGGTATTGGATGGCTTATTTGGATTAGTAAAGCGGCTGTTTGGCGTGACAGTAACGGCGGCGGACGGTCAAGCTCCTGTGTGGCACAAAGATGTGCGCTATTTCCAAATAGATGATGAAGCCGGAAATACGATCGCCAATTTCTATTTAGACCCCTACAGTCGCCCGGAAGAAAAGCGCGGCGGTGCTTGGATGAACGATTGCGTGGTGCGCGCTAAATTTGTGGAAGCGGGAAAAACCATCACGCGGTTGCCGGTGGCTTATTTGGTGTGCAACCAAAGTCCTCCCGTGGACGGAAAACCGAGTTTAATGACTTTTTTGGAAGTCGAAACTTTGTTTCACGAATTCGGTCACGGTTTGCAGCATATGCTGACAACGGTAGACTATCCGGGGGCTTCTGGCATCAATAATGTTGAGTGGGATGCGGTGGAATTGCCCAGTCAATTTATGGAAAATTGGTGTTACGATCGGGCTACTTTGTTCGGGATGGCAAAGCATTACGAAACCGGGGAAACTTTACCGGAACACTATTACCAAAAACTGCTAGCAGCGCGCCACTACATGAGCGGTAGCGTCATGCTCAGACAAGTACATTTTAGCAGTATCGATATCGAATTGCACCACCGCTACCAGTCGGGCGGTAGCGAAACTGTGGCGGATGTCCGCAATCGCATCGCTAAAACTACGACTGTTTTACCTCCTCTGAAAGAAGACGCATTTTTGTGCGCTTTCGGACACATTTTTGCGGGCGGTTATGCGGCGGGCTATTACAGTTATAAATGGGCGGAAGTTCTCAGCGCTGATGCTTTTGCGGCGTTTGAGGAGGCTGGTTTGGAAGATGAAGATGCGATCGCCTCTACGGGTAAGCGTTTCCGAGATACAGTGTTAGGATTGGGCGGCAGTTTGCACCCGATGGAAGTGTTTAAAACTTTCCGGGGACGCGAACCTAGCACTAAGGCTTTGTTGAGACACAGCGGTTTAGTTGCGGCTTAATCGACTGTGGAATATCAATTCCGGTTGTACCGTCAGGTGATTGTTGACTGTTGATTGTTGACTGTTGACTCGCGGTCGAAAAACTGAATGGTTGAGTGTTAACTGCTGACTCGATTTTTATTATTCCGATGCAGCCGGAAACGATATAAAAACCGGGATTAATACGGGTGAATTTGTCTGGATTAATCCCGGTTTTTTCCTGAATTCAAAGGTTTGTAGTCAGGAATTCATATCGTTTCCGCTGGCATCGTCAGGTGATTTAACCTTATTAGTACACAGAGTACACAGAGTCCGAGAATATATATCTGAATCATTCCGATGCTACCGGATTTGATATCATCAGCTAACCGGCATTTAATTTACACGCTCCGAAAGCTCCAACCCTACACCCGACACCCCACACTCCTTTCGACAATTTCAATATGCAATTTAGAGGCGCAGCTATCCCTCTTCAGAAATCGCCAGCCGATTTTAGCTTAGGTTGAAGGCCGATCAAAGCAGTATCAGTGTTAATATTTTCAGTATAAACTGCCCTTTGCAAATATTTGCTGTAATCTATCAGTGATTATACTTAATTTCCATCAACTAGAAGTTAACTTTATATTTTGCAATATTTACGGGCTGTTTTTTCGATACAGCTAAGGCTTTTATTGGCAACTAAAAAACCTGGATTTTACCAAATCTTTAATATAAGCGGTTAACAGCGCTAGTTTTTTAAAGTTTTGATAAAGACGGTGGGACGGCGACTCAAAAAAAAGAAAAAAAGCAGGTAAAAATTCAAAAATTGAGTTATGAATCTTTTTTGTATTGTCAAAAAACTTTGATATATATGATAATAAGTAAGGATTGATAGTTACTCGTTCACCCAAAATTTAAGATTTTCATGGATATTCAATTAATTAATATCGGTTTTGGTAATATTGTGTCGGCTAACCGAGTGATTGCCATTGTCAGTCCCGAATCGGCACCAATTAAGCGTATAATTACTGATGCGCGGGAGCGCGGACAATTGGTTGATGCTACCTACGGCCGCCGCACGAGGGCGGTAATTATTACAGATTCGAGTCATGTCATCCTCTCGGCGATTCAGCCGGAAACGGTGGCTAATCGTTTTGCGATCGGTAAAGACAGTCAAGTTCGGGATGATTGATGTTTGTCAGTTGCAATTTGAGCACTTACAGTATACAGTAACCGAAAGCTTAAATTGTTACGAGTTTCTATTCTAAAAATGAAATCCGGTAAATTAATTGTTCTGACTGGGCCTAGCGGTGTGGGGAAAGGCACCTTAGTCCGATCGCTCCTCAATCGCCATCCCGAATTATATCTTTCGGTATCCGTCACAACTCGTACACCGCGCGAGGGAGAAATTGAGGGAAAACACTACTATTTTGTCAGCCGCAGCCGTTTTGAACAAATGGTTGAGGCTGACGAGTTAGCAGAATGGGCCGAGTTTGCCGGCAATCTTTACGGTACTCCCTATTTTGCTCTCAAACAGGGCATTGGTGAGGGAAAATGGGTAATCTTGGAAATTGAGCTCGAAGGAGCAAGGCAAATTAGAAATAAGTTTCCAGAGGCTTTGCGACTTTTTATTTTACCTCCTTCTTGGGAAGAATTGGAACGGCGGCTGCGGAGTCGGGGTCAAGATTCCGAAAGTGCGATCGCCCGGAGATTGCTGCGGGCCAAGGAGGAAATTGAAGCGGCGGGAGAATTCGATTTTCAGGTTGTCAATGACGATTTAGAATTTGCTTTAAAAAAACTAGAAGCAATACTTAATTTGGTCGATATTTCGGGTAATTAAGAGCTAATAACTAATGATTAATAACTAATGACTATAGCATTTCTCAGGTGCGGGAGGTATGCAATAAGGCTTGAAATTCCCGATATTCATGGAAGCTAGTGTACCCGATATTTCGCTCGAAAGGCTATAATAACAACTAACAACTAACAACTAACAACTAATAACTAACAACTAACAACTAACAACTAACAACTAACAACTAACAACTAACAACTAACAACTAATTACCCATTTTTCTGTACGCGCTAAAACTTCGGTACTTTTTTTGACAGCGACACAAATTTTTAAATTAATTTCCAGGATATTAAAGGAAGAGGAAAAGTTTCGCAGGGGTTCTATTTCGCGAGCAGAACAGCCCAACATTTCCATATAAGCTAGTGTCCAGCCAATAGCTGCAATGTCGCTTATATAGCCTTCTCCGGCGCACAGGTGACAACCCGATTCAACCTCTGGATAGCACTCAGGACAAACCCAATTGCTGACTTGTGAATCGAGCTGAATTGTGCGGGATGTTGAGGCAATTGTTAAGGCTTTAATGTGGTTTTGAACTACTTGTTTAAAGCCTCGGTTTTGGTTGCTGAGGCGGTCGGAATTGTTGGGCTGTCCGATCGCACTTCCTGACTGTGGTGGCGAAGCCAGAGGTGATGTGCGGTTCTCAATTTTGAAGGGAGATTCGCCCAGATTTGCCGTTAGCTGAATACCGCAGTCTTTGAACTCAAGGGGCTGAGATTCTTTGATGGCGCGGGAAGAATCGGATTCTGCGCGATCCTCTTCGAGGGCTTCGCCAACGGCAAAATCTTGCATCGAGAGATGATGTTCGATCGCCAAAGACCAAGTTCTTTTATGGCGGAGGTCGCCATATTTTCTCGCTTCGGCATCAGTAATGCCGATCGCCGCAGCCTCTTGGCGCAGCACATTCATCGAAGTCATGACATCTGATATCATTAATTTATTTACAACTAATATACGATCGCCAAATCAACCCGCACAAATTCCCTTAAATATAGTAGCCTAAATCTAAAATCTAGAATCTAAAATCTCAAATTGTTAGATGAATGCAATTTTTCCTGAGACAACGTTGTCGGTGGGCGGACTAACATCATACCTGCAAGAGTTGCTGGAGGGCGATCGCCACCTGCGATCGGTTTGGCTGATTGGCGAGGTGTCCAACGTTTCGCAGCACGCCAGCGGCTGCTTTTTCACTCTCTGCGACAGTGACAAAAGCGCTGCGATTCGCTGCGTGGCGTGGAATTCTCAGCGGCAAAAATTATTGAAGTTACCCGTAAAAGGTGAGCAATTGCTGGTTTTTGGAAGCATCCGGGTTTACAAAAATCGCGGCGAGTATCAGTTGACAGTTGTGCAATCGCTACCGGCTGGGGAAGGATTGGATGCTTTGCGGTTGCAGCAATTGCGATCGCGCTTGGAAGCTGAGGGCTTCTTCGATCCCGCCAGAAAGCGCCCGATTCCCGCACACCCGCAAATTGTGGCGGTGGTGACATCGGATAGCGCTGCTGCGTGGGGGGACATTCAGCGCACTCTAGCGCAGAGATATCCGGGTTTGCGGGTGTTGCTGTCGCCGACTTTGGTGCAGGGAGATTTGGCTCCGGCTGCGATTGCTAGGGCGATCGCGCTGGTAGAATTGGATGGTAGGGCCGAGGCGATCATTTTAGCGCGGGGCGGTGGTTCTGCGGAGGATTTGGCTTGTTTTAATGATGAAAGAGTTGTCAGGGCGATCGCCAATTGTGCAATTCCAATTATTACAGGAATCGGACACGAAAGAGACGAATCTCTCGCCGATTTAGTAGCAGATAAACGAGCCCACACTCCGACAGCGGCAGCGGCCCAAGCCGTACCAATTTTAGCAGATATTTACTCGGAACACCAGCAAAGAATGCTGAATTTAGCAAGTGTTGTCAAAGCCAGATTTCAGACAGAATCAGAGCATTTGCAACAGTTACAAAACCGACTAAAACGGTTGCCTGCGACATCGCGAACTTTGCGGCAAGCAACTGGTAAACTGGAAATATTGCAAGAAAAGTTAGCAGCCCTAAATCCGGCGGCGGTTTTGGAAAGGGGTTATGCGGCGGTAATGCAAGCTGACGGTAGGATTGTCCGCGAAACTGACGGTTTAGAATTGGGAGACGAGTTAACCGTGAGGTTGAGTCGGGGCGTGCTGAAAGTTAAGATTGTAGAAGTGTTGGATGCAGAATAAATGCTATGGTTAAGTCGAAGTTGCGCCAGTCTGACTGGAATTATGAGGAAACGGTCGATCGCATAGAAGCAATTATCGATCGGGTGGAATCTGGAGAATTGCCACTAGAAGAGGTTTTCGAGCAGTTTGCGGTGGCTGTGGAGTGTTTGCAGGAGTGCGAAGGTTTTCTGGCGCGGGGGAAGGATCGGATGGAATTGGCGATCGAGCTTTTAGCCAAAGAACCAGACTTTTAAGCGCAGGCGAACGCCGATCAATGTGGATGAAATATGTTGAGTCGTTATTGGATAAGTAATATCAAATCCGGTAGCATCGGCATGATTCAGATATATATTCTCGGACTCTGTGTACTCTGTGTTCTAATAAGGTTAAATCATTCCGATGCCAGCGGAAACGATATAATTACTATAAGATTTTGTAGTTTTACAACACCATGTTTGCGATACTGAGATAGCGGTTCTCACAAAAGTGAGGTATGCCCTATCCCGGATAGTACCTCCTATGAGAGCACAGAAAGGCTATACCTAAGTTCAGAAAACTTGTTAGGACACGATCTTACGGTTACTAAGCGGAGTCGAAGGACATTCAAGTTTGATAAAAATTCTTGTGGGGTAGACCAGAAAGCCTGCCCCAAAAATACAATCTAGATGCCCGACAGCTTACAATTTGTCGATCGCTCTTTTAGCTTTATCTGCGATATTTTTCACAGCATCTTTAGCATCTTCTGCTGCGTGGCGGGCGGCGGATTCCGCTTGTTTTGCTTGGCCTTCAGCTTGGTCTTTTTTGTTCCCGGTGATGTTTCCGAAAATTTCCTGAGCTTTGCCTTCTACGTTTTTGCCGATCGCCTTTGCCCTGTCTTCTACACTCATAATCAGCTCCGCTGGGTAGTTAAACGTTATTGCTATCCTAACATTAGCTCAACTGAAATCCCTCCCTAACTTCACATTAATTTATGTTGGGTTTGATGGCGAGCTGTTTTTAGTAGGGTGCGTCATAATGACTTAATTATTTCGATTGACTCGCTATATAAACTGACGCACCCTACAGAACGATCGCGAGGTCTTATAAGGTGCGTTAGAATGACTTGATTATTCCCATCTGCTCCGGTTTAAACTGACGCAGCCTACAGTTATTACTTCAAACTCGCCGCAGCAACCTTAATCGGTTCCAGCAAGTCTAACGGTATGTGCAGCATATTCAATTGGGTAGTTTCAATACCTTTTCTTTCATTTCTTTCGGGTTCTGGGCCGTGATAATCGCTGCCGCCAGTTACCAGCAAACCGTATTCCAGACACAAATCTTTCAAGTTTTTCATTTGGCTGGAACTGTGGCTGGGATGGTATACTTCGACTCCCATTAAACCCGCATCTACTAATTCTTTCAACACTTCTTCAACAGCGCCGCCGCGAAATAAATAAGGGTGCGCCCACACCGGTACTGCGCCGCAACTCTTGAGTAAATCTATCCCTTCGGCGATGGAGAATTTCTCGTAATGCACGTAGGCGGGGCCGTCGTCTCGCAGCCAGCGATCGAAGGCTTCCCGCGATGATTTGGCGTGACCAGCTTTTACCAGCGCCGAGGCAATGTGAGGCCTTCCCGGTGCCATTCCTGGGGATGTTGTTGGTAGTTCGATCGCATATCCCAGTGCTGCTAATTTTTCTACCATTTCCTGCGATCGCCTCAATCTTCCTTCTATGCGATCGTTCAAAGGAACGCGCAACTTATTTGCATCGGGATAAAAACCTAGAATGTGCAGCGATCGACCGTTGTGGACTGTACTGAGTTCGAGTCCGGGGACTATTTCGATACCGTGCAAAGCAGCGGCGGCGAAGGCTTCATCCCAACCCGACATCGTATCGTGATCGGTGACGGCCAAGGCGCGAACCCCCGAAGAAGCGGCGGCTGCTACGAGTTCGGCTGGGGTGAGAGTACCGTCGGAATAAGTTGTGTGACAGTGGAGTTCTAGCATTTTTTTATGGTAAATAAAACTCTGCGAAACCTGCAATTATTCTCATCATTCATCGAACATATATCCTCACTTCAAACAATACAATAAATTATTTTAATTTAAATTTAGCTGGTTGTAATAAATTCCCGCCTCTTTAAGATCGTATCCAGTCGATCGTCATCACAAAAACGGTTTGTAGTGCGGACTCGCATTCCGCTTTCATGCTGCAGAATCGCATTCGGCACTGCGAACTAATATTAGGTTAATCGACGAACATCATCTAACTGGGATATTTCTGTTGATTAAAACTCTACTCTATGTAAGTGGGTAAGCCCGCCATAACATTCAAATTTGCAGGCTCAACAGCTTAACTATTTCTGGATTTCTCGCATTGAGTGAAAGACACCATCTGGCAATTTGGAAGGAATCGGCGATATTTCAAGACTTTCTATGTTGTGAATAGGGATAACTACAAGTTTATCTGCTAATTCGATAATTATTGGATCGGCAGTCAAGAATTTGTGCAGGCGAGTACCTAAATTTGCTTGCTCTCCTACCCTTTCTGCTGACGAAATGAACTCGAACTCTTGCTGTTTGCCGTTGGTATAGTTGAGTGTCAGAGTGATAATTCTGTCTTGGTTGGTTGCTTCCATAATTTTTTCCCCTAGCGGTCGATCGGGCCTTTCGTCAAATTAACAATAAATCAAAAGTTGCGATCGCACCACCGTCCTTAGCTTTTGAGAACGCCGCGCTGTGGTTGCGAAAGTCTGGTAACAGCTAATTTTACCACAAAAACTGTACGGAAACTCCCCAACCTACCAAGTATACAGTTACCAATCGTGCTGTCTGCGCTTCGGGTCGGGCGATCGCCTTTGCCAGAAATCTTCGGGCGATTCCCCACCGGATAGCTTCGCAGCGCGTGCTTTGTGCTGTGCTAGTTAGCAAATTGGCTCAAATTAGCCTCTGCAGCCCCTTCACCCAAAGCGCCGTAAAGTTATACACCATCAACACTTGAGCGTTTTAGCGATCGAGATTTTTTGAGGTACAAACTGTGGAGGTTCCGATAGTGGCATTGTGCGATCCCTACCATTAAGGATTTTTTTATAAATTAATAACATAACATTCAGGTACAGCGTATTAAATCCACACTTTGCTATCCCGAAACCTCTGTTGAATCTCCGGCAGTTACTTTTGATAATAGTGCTATAGAATCTTGTATCGTAGCGGCTTGGATTGACTTAGTAGGAGGAGATTTTGAGAGTCTGGGAGGAGATGATTGGCTTAATTTGTGCGGCGACATTGACGACGGCGAAATTTACCGGGAATGGTTTTTGTGGCAAGATAGCGAAGTCACTCAAGAGTGGGAAGCTTACGATCCAATTACTAATTATCGAGTTGTAGCATCTAGCCGAGAAATGCTAATTTCTCAAATCGACCAAATCGAAGATGCCAGAAAAATTTAGCCTTTCGCGAGAATGTTACCTCTTGATGTTAGAAATTAACAATTCTGTCAAACTCGGTTTCTTCTCAACATTTTGAATCGAACGCGATACATCGCGAAACCGGGTTTTTCAGACCCAAAATATAGGTTTTGTTTCATTAGAATGGCTCCACCCACTAATTTAAAACTTGCGCGTCAATACCGAATAAACCGGATTTATTACCGAGAGTTAAAGCCACAATCGAATATTTTGTTACTCGTTACCAGGTTCTGCCTAGTAACGAGCCAAGCACAATTGAATATTTTTGTAAAAAACCGGGTTTCTGCGTAATTCCCGCAATTTATGTCGCTACAGATTTTTGTTTTTCTCGTTCTAATTTGCGTTGCTTCAAAGCGGCAAGATTTTGTTTGATCGTGTCGATCGCGGGGATATTCCCCTGCTGTTGGTATAATTCGCTGGCACGGATCAAATCTGCCACCGCTTCGCCGTCCGATCGCAAATTCGCAAAAATCAAACCGCGATTGTGGTAAACTTCTGCCGTTGCCACCTGTTGTATGGCGCTAGTAAATTTATCTTCAGCTTTGCGGTAATTTCCCAATTTATAAGCCTCAATTCCTGCTTGAAAATAAACCGCAGCTTTGCTACCTGCGTCAGTATCTGGAAATTCTGGCGAGTTTAAAATTGGTTCTTTAAACAGTACAGAAATGCTGCCCTTACCGAAGTAAGCCCAAGTCATTGTTCCTATGCCAATCCCCAGCGCAGCGACAACAATGACAGACAGAGCAATAAAATTTGTGAGTTCCATAGAGAAATATTTGTTGTATTACAATATGATAAGATAATTTCTAAGTTCTGGAACAATGGCAGCACAGATTTACCGCAACGGTCAATGGTTTTTCGGTTCCCTAGCTTTAGTATTGTCGATCGCGATAATGACTCAAACTGCCACTTCTGACGCAGCAACCAAAGCCCAAACTCAAGCGGGATGGCAATTATTGCAGCGGGGAGATACAGGGTTGGTGGTGGTAATGCGACACGCGATCGCCCCAGGCACCGGAGATCCTGCTAACTTTAAGTTAGGCGACTGTTCCAGCCAGCGCAATTTATCAGGACAAGGAAGAACCCAAGCCCAGCAAATTGGAGCCGAATTTCGCAAGCGCAACATCAAAATTGTTAGAGTTGTATCGAGTCAGTGGTGCCGGTGTTTGGAAACAGCAAAACTGATAAATTTAGGCAAAGTCGAGCCATTACCAGCCCTCAACTCGTTCTTTAGCGACAGCAGCCAAGAAGCCAGACAAACAACAACAATTCGCAAATTAATTGTTGATAATCGCAACACAAAAGGTGCTATTATTATGGTAACGCATCAAGTCAATATTACAGCGATAACAGATATTGTACCCCAAAGTGGCGAAGCTGTGATTCTCAAAGGCAATGCACGAGGCAAAATTCAAATAGTGGGACGAATTGGAGGATTTTAGATTTTTTTTGTTGCCATTTTTCCTTGTTAATTACCAGTTATCCATCTAATTTACATGACTTTCCAATACAGCGCCGCCCTAGTAACTTTAGCAGACCTCGACAACGAAGTTCTGGTCAAATTCTACACCAAATTTCTCGACATAGAACCAAATCCTTACATTCCCAATACCTATGCCGAATTTCAACTTCCCGGCTTAAGACTCGGCATATTCAAACCCAAAGATTTCCACAAATCGGAATTTGCAAATCGAGCAAAAACAGGCATGAGTTTGTGTTTGGAAGTCAGCGATATCGAAACTGCGATCGCCCGAATTTGGGCCTTAGGATATCCGCCCGCCGGAGAAATTATCAAAGCCTCACACGGTTTAGAAATCTATGCCTTCGATCCCGCCGGCAACCGCATAATTTTGCATCAACCGCATTAGAATATAGGATAATCGCGAATAATTAGTGAACTCTCGATCTTCTCTCCTCTTCCTTTGCATCCTAGCGCTGACGCGCGGCGAAAACCTCAAGCGTCTTGGCGGTTAGTTCACAAAAAATATCAACTATCTAATCATTTCAGCAAAGCTATAAAAACTGATAATTAATAATAGCAAAGCAGTCAAATGAGTCAATTGAAATTGAGGTTGCGGGCCCATATATTCCCGCACCAAAATTGAAAAAGACGAACCAATTATATAACTCAAAGAAAGGGTTAAATACTGCCACTGCAACGTTACACTCCACAGCCCCAACAAAATCATCGCCAAAGTCAACATCACCAACTCAACAAACCGAGGCGGATTGTGCTGAGTAGAGAGAATCACAGTGTTCAACCAATATTCCCAAGGTCTCATGTGTTAGCTAGCGATCGAGCTTTTAGATTTAGCCTTCTAGCTTAACCTACGATCGCCACTCAATCTGTCCCTGCAAACAGCCCAAAGCCTCCGCCGTCTCCACCTGCGGAAACTGCGCGTAAAAGCGACTGACACTGTAAAAAGGGTGAGGAGTCTCCAGAATAATCGACTTATCGCCTATTTGCGCCAAAAATCTCATCAAATCATGGGGGGCCACGGGCGAACAAATCCACAAAGCAGCCGGTTGCTGCGACTGCAAAGCCTGCGCCGCCACAGCCACCGTCATCCCCGTCGCAATGCCATCGTCCACCAAAATCGCCAAAGCCCCCGCCGCGCTGACATTTGGTCGTCCCGAAGCCAAATCTGCCAGCAGAGATTGAGCGCTATTTTCAGCTTGCTGGAGTGCTGATTTTTGCCAGCGTAAACTTGGCTGTTTTTGATTTTGCCAGAGAACATGGCCGTCAGCAGTTGCCGCCCCGATCGCCAATTCCAAATTATCCGGGCGAGTAATTTTCTTGGCGACAACCACATCCAAAGCACAACCCAAGCGGCGGGCGATCGGCACAGCAACGGGCAAACCCCCGCGCGGCAAGGCATAAACAATCGGTTTCACAGCATTTTGTGCCGTTAAATTCAACTTGCCGAGCTCGTTTTCAACAGCAGCAGCCAGTTTTTCGCCTGCATCGGCGCGATCGTCAAAAAACGGGTTAGACAACATATTTCTGCCTGTACGAACTCAACCAAAAATGTGAAATTTGAGAGTCAGAAACTCGGTTTATTCGCAGATACTTCGCGGCTAAACCAATATTTCTCCGAAAAAACGGGTTTCTGTGTCGCTAGTCCTATGAGATTTGCGAGTGTTAAATTGAAATTGTGCCCGATCGCATCGCATAAAAGCATCTAGCCAATCTCAAATCACAAAACCCGATCTAAACTATAAACTCTAGACTCAACAAAATCTCTCTAATTGTAAAATATATGTCCAGCGACTTGCAACTCAGTCTTTTTGACAGCAATCAAAGTGCCGCCTTCCAAAACGACTCAATCCCAGTAAATGCCAAAATTCCCATTCCTCCGGGCACGTATCAAAATATGGAACAAATCGGCGAGCACTGCAATCGCTGTCACCGCTGCGAATTGGGCAACACCCGCACTCACGCCGTCATCGGGCGCGGCAATCCTCAAGCCTCAATTTTGATTGTGGGAGAAGCGCCCGGACAAAACGAAGATGAAACCGGATTACCCTTCGTCGGGCGATCGGGCAAACTACTAGATAAGATTTTAGAATCCGTAGAATTGAGTGCAGAAACCGACGTTTTCATAGCCAACGTGATCAAATGTCGCCCACCCAACAACCGCCCTCCCACAGCAAAAGAAATCGAAGCTTGCAAACCATACTTACTCGAACAAATTCGCATCTTAGACCCCAAAATTATTTTATTAACCGGTGCAACAGCCCTCAAAGGTTTGCTAAGCGACAAGCGGCCCATTAGTAAAATCAGAGGTCAATGGATTGAATGGGAAAATCGTTTGTGTATGCCGATTTTTCACCCATCATACTTGTTGCGAAATCCCTCCCGTGAACCGGAAACTCCGAAATGGTTTATGTGGCAGGATATGCAAGCTATCAAGGCTAAACTAGACGAATTAAAAGAGCAATTATAATCAATTTTTCTTGTTGATTTGTCGGGGCGGGTTTCACCAACAATCTCTGATTTTTACCCACAATCTTAAAACCCGCCCCGACCCACCGACAAATTATAATTAATTTTCATTCGCAATTGGTAGGGGGCTGGTTTCACCAACAATCTCTGATTTTTACCTGCTATCAACAAAACAAGTTCCCGCTTTCCATTCATAAAGTCACGCCCCGTAGTAAAAATCCGAATTATGGTTGTCTCTAGTATTTTTAGTGAAACTCCTATCAACAGACAAGAAATTCCTCAAGAACTATTAGACATTGAAGATAAACAACGTACTAATCCACTTCCCTGGAAAGGGCAATTCTCACCCCAGTTTATCGAAACTTTGATTGATAAGTATGCCCATAAAAATAGTGTGATTTTTGATCCATTTTTAGGTAGTGGAACAGTTTTATATGAGGCAGGAAGATTGGGACTGGAAGCCTGCGGAACAGAAATCAATCCAGCAGCTTTAATCCTAGCTAACACTTATAAATTCATCACTCTTTCACCAAGAAAGCGTGAAAAATGTATCAATTGTTTTCTCACTCAACTAAAAACAGAGATATGGGAGAGAATGCCACTCTTCCAAACAATACAAAAAGAACTTACACCCAATGATTTAATAGATAAAATTGTAGACGTAGCCGTTGATCATGAAGAAAAGTTCCTTAATATTCTACATGAAGTATTAGTGATATTGCTAGATTTAGAAAACAAAAAACTTACCAAATCAAGAGTTTTTACACTTGCGGAAAATATCGCTAGTTTTGTCCTTAAACTACCCTATAGTAAAAAGCCGATAAATGCCTACAATGCCGATGCAAGACACGTTCCCTTACAAAACTCCAGCGTCAATCTTGTGATTACCTCTCCCCCTTATATCAATGTATTTAACTATCATCAGCAGTATCGCGGTTCTACTGAAGCACTAAACTGGAAAATTTTAGAGGTAGCAAAATCAGAGTTTGGTTCTAATCGCAAGCATAGAAGTAATAGATTTCTAACTGTCATTCAATATTGCTTAGATATCGCCTATACTTTGCAAGAATTGTTAAGGATATGCCGCCCTAACAGTAGAATAATATTTGTAGTAGGTAAAGAATCAAATATTAGAGGAACGCCTTTTTTAAACGGGGAGTTAGTTGCAGAAGTTGCTCGTCAAGTATTGGGGATTAGCTTAGATATCCGTCAAGAAAGAAGTTTTGTAAATCGCTATGGAAAAATTATCAAAGAAGATATACTACACTTTACAAAAAGAGAAGACTTACAGTATTATTTTGACATACATCAAGCCAGAACTCTTTCTGTAGAAGCCTTAATATCTGCTTATTCTGTAGCGAATGAACAAGTAAAATATGATATTAAGGATGCTATCGATAAGGCTGCCACAGTACAGCCCTCACCTTATTTCGATCGGCAGCGTTCACGGAAAACCATTGAAATACTCAACCCAAAAGCAGAAAATTATGTTTAATTTAACTCAACCACATGGGGACAAACTAGCAGCATTACTTGATAACGAGAAATTACCTCCTACAGATAAACGGCGTGTTAATCAAGCAATCGAACACTATAAAAAATGGTTGGAAACGCTTAAAAACATCAGGGCGGATGATCTGGAAGTTGTTCCAGAGATGGTATCCCATCTAACCTCCTATAAGCGATACATTGACGTTGAACTAATTTTTGACAGTGATGATGATTTTTTGTACCGTCAAAAAGGGCAATTAAAACTTGACAACTCAATTATTGAAGAATTTATACCTATCTTAGTTACAACCGTCTTTGCAGATTCATTAAAGGACAAAGAATTATCCTTTGGCCCAACACAGTGTTTTTCATCACTACGATTTGAGTCAAGTTTAAAACTCAGTCCAAAAGGCGGTGGGATGAGTATTCGAGCCAAGGATCAAGATTTTGCGATTAGTAGAAAAATATTTCTAAAAGCCTCTCATAACCAAGATTTTAAGGAGACTATCTCCCGCGAGGCAAATATTGCTTATGTTGCGGCTGAGTGTAAAACAAATCTTGATAAAACCATGTTTCAAGAGGGCGCAGCAACTGCCTTGGATGTAAAATTGAGTGTACCAGGAGCAAAGTATTTCTTGCTATGTGAGTGGCTTGATATGTCGCCGATTAGCTCATCACTCACAGCTATTGATGAGATACTAATTTTGAGAAAAGCAAAACGCTTATCGTCTAATATAAGAAAGGATTTTAGTACGGTAAAGGGAAGAAAAAAAAATAAAGATTCTTTTGTCAACCATCTCGATAACAACCCCTTTGCACCGGAAGTTTTTATGAGATTTTTAAAGGAGATTGAAGGGATGATTGGTAAAGATGAACTAGACGAAGATGACGTGCTCTCAAGAGGCTATTTTTAAGTGTAAAAAAATCATCTTAACCAGTGAAAGTTATGGCTTTGCATGACAATCGCGCAACCACAAACGAATAGCCTCACCAATTTCGCTTTCACTATCTTGACCTAATAAAGGACGAATATCCGCCGAAGTACCAAACCGAGAAAAGATTTTTGCCAACTCCCAGCCCTTCTCCGTTTTAGTGAAAAACAACCAATGATATTGCTGAATTTCGACTGGTTTTCCCCCGCGATACTGCCGTTCCAAAGTAGTAATAAAAACTTGACTAGCATTGTCAGGAAGTGCATCCCCAGAATTTAAAGGTAGCGGTTCAAACTCCGGGCGGCCGGCTAAAATTATTTGAGGCAGCGCGTAACCGGGCGGTGTGTTAGTGTTAGGAGAAAAGTGCGATCGCACAATTACGCGATTAGCATAACTCGGCAAATCTTGCAACAGGCGATCGACCAAAGTTTCTAAATCAGCGGGACAGGGCGATCGCACTAACAACTCATACCGACTGGCATTTATACTGTGACCATGATTGGTCACAAAATTAACCGCAATAGTCGGAGTGGCCACCGCAGATATCAGCAGATAAACACAGATGAACGCAGATAAAATTCTATCGGCGTTCATCGGCGTTTATCGGCGGTTAAAAAAAACATTTCTATTGTTACTCCAACTCATCACAAATCCGCGCAAAAGCCGCCACCGGATCGTCGGAAGCTGTAATCGGCCGCCCAATTACCAGATAATCCGCACCTGCTTTAAATGCCGCTTTTGGAGTCATCGATCGCCTTTGATCGCCCCCATCGGCCCATTTCGGACGCACCCCCGGACAAACCAACAGAAAATCATCCCCGCAACTCATTCTTAATTGTTCTGCTTCTTGTGGAGAACAAACAGCACCGGCTAAACCTGTTTCCTTGGCTAACAATGCCATGTGCAAAGCATATTCTGGCAACTCTAAAGGTATTTTAAGCTCAAAAGCCAACTGTCGGGAATTCAAACTCGTTAGCAGCGTAATTGCAATCAATTTAGGAATTGGTTTATCGACTGCGGCCGCCCCTTCTACTAAAGCTGACTGTGCCGCTTTCAAAGCATCCTTACCACAGGTAGAATGGATAGTCAATAAATCCACATTGTACTTAGCAGCAGCCCGACAAGCACCAGCTACAGTATTTGGAATGTCGTGAAATTTCAAGTCGAGAAAAATCCGCTTTTCCCGCTGTTTTAAAATTTCCAAAATCCCAGGCCCGGAGCTCACAAATAGCTCTAAACCGACTTTCCAGAAAGATACATCGGGGAGTTTGTCAATCAGGGCGATCGCCTCTTCTTGACTCGAAACATCCAAAGCAACAATAATTCGATTATCAGCGTTCATCAGCGTTCATCTTCAGTATTCATCTGCGGTTAAAAAAGAGATTCAAGACACCAATCGCACAAACTTATTCTTCCCAACTTGCAAAACTTTACCGCATAATTCTGCAGGTGATTCAAAGGTAAAGTTAACATCCGAAACCTTGTCGCCCTCTAACTTCACTCCACCGCCCTGCATCAACTTCCGCGCCTCACCGCTGCTCTTGCAAAGCCCGCTAGCACTAAGGATATAAAACAACTTAGCCGGAAACTGCACGTTTGCCAAGGAAAACTCGGCCACAGCATCAGCTTGTCCCGCCGCACCTTTGATTAGCGCGATCGCATCTTGTTGGGCCCGATCGCCCGCTGCTTTCCCCCAATACTGACTTACCACATCCACAGCTAAAAGTTTCTGTTTGTCGCGCGGATTTTCTGGCAATTCATCAAGCGGCAAATTTGTCAAGAGTTCAAAATACTGGGCGATCGAACTATCGGCAATTTTCTCCAACTTAGAATACATCGTCAGCGGGTCTTCCGACAAACCTACATAATTATGCAAAGACTTCGACATCTTCTGCACCCCGTCAGTCCCCAGCAAAATCGGCATCAGCAAACCAAACTGCGGTTTCATCCCAAAATGCCGCTGCAAATCTCTCCCCACCGCAATATTAAATTTTTGGTCAGTTCCCCCTAACTCCACATCCGCTTCCAAAGCCACGGAATCGTAACCCTGCATTAGCGGATACAGAAACTCGTGCAGGTAAATCGCATTTTCCTGCTGTATCCTGTTGTCAAATCCCTCTTTAGCGAGCATCTGCTGCACCGTCATCGTCCCCAGCAGTTCCAAAATCTTCGCCAAGTCCAATTTGGACAACCACTCGGAGTTGTAGCGAATTTCCAAGCGTCCGGGCGTGTCAAAATCGAGAATCGGACGCACTTGGTCTAAATAAGTCTTGGCATTTTCCGCCACTTGTTCCTCTGTCAACTGCGATCGAACTTCAGATTTCCCTGTCGGATCGCCAATTCTTGCGGTAAAATCTCCGATGAGTAGTACCGCTGTATGTCCTGCGTCCTGAAAAGCTCTCAGCTTGCGGACGCATATGCTATGTCCCAGGTGAATTTCGCTCCCTGTGGGGTCAATTCCGAGTTTGACTCGCAACGGGCGATCGACTTTTGCCAGCAATTGGGCCAGATTTTCGTCAGGGTTGCTAGAATCAGGTCGATCGGGAAAAATCTCGCTGATGCCGCGGTAAAGCGCTGAAAGGTTAGGAGTTATCATAAGCGATCGGAAACCATAATATTTTGCCGGTCTTAGCGGAATCAGTTAAACTCACTGATTCACGCATACAAACACACTTATCAAGCTACCATAATCCCAAAGCGACCCAGCTTTTCTTGGCTAACCCCGCCCAAAAACACCTACCAAGCCCCCGACAACAGTCGCGGCGAACCCCAAATTTTAGACAAAGAGTTCAAACTCCCAAATTCATCCGCAGCAAGTAAATCTAAAATCTAAAATCTAAAATCTAAAATCGACTGACAGCCTCCAGAGTTCGCATCTAAAATTACAAATCTTAAGCCCAAAATCGAGTGAGGAAGTGAAATCCACGTGTCAACTAACGCAGTCCGCAAACATACGGAAAACTCAGCCCCTGTATTCGAGTTTGTTCAGTCAGTCAGCAAAGTGACCGCCGGAACCATACTCAGCATCACAATGCTAGCCAGTTCCGTAGTCGCTGGCGGACTGGTTGGCCTAGCGATCAGTTTCCGCAATTTGCCAGATGTTCGCATCTTGCAAACCTACTCTCCTACAGAAACTACCCACATTTACGACATCAACGGCAAGCCCCTAGCCAGCATCCACGACGAAGCTAACCGGGATGTAGTACCCCTCGACCAAATCTCTCCGAACCTGAAACGAGCTGTAATGGCGATCGAAGATAGCAACTTCTTCACCCACAAAGGCATCAACCCTGGCGGCATAGCCCGAGCTCTCATAGTCAACCTAGAGAAAGGTAGAACCGTTGAAGGCGGATCCACTATGACAATGCAGCTAGTCAAAAACTTGTTTCTCTCTCCCCAGTCAAAATTTAGTCGCAAGATAGCTGAAGCGGTAATGTCTATCCGCTTGGAGCAAATTCTCAACAAAGACCAAATTCTGCAACTATATCTGAATCAAATCTACTTAGGTCACAACTTGTACGGCGTAGAGACAGCCTCTCGAAGCTATTTCAACAAGTCAGCCAATAATCTGACCCTTGCAGAAGCAGCCATGCTCGCCGGCTTAATTTCCGCCCCAGAAGAATACAGTCCTTTTGTCAATTACAAGTTGTCAAAAGAACGGCAGGAAACGGTTTTAAACCGGATGAAAGAGCTCAAATGGATTACGGCGGCGGAAGCCGATACCGCCAGAGCGCAAAAAATTAAGCTCGGCAAAATTACCTCCTTTGGCGGCTCTAAAGTTCCTTACGTCACGCAAGCCGTAGTGCAGGAACTGACTAGGCGTTTCGGGCGAGATGCAGTCGTCAAGGGAGGAATGCGCGTTCAAACCACGATCGACCTCAAAATGCAGCGCATAGCCGAAGAAACCGTCAAAGCGTGGCACGATCGACTTTCTTACCAAGGACTTTTTTACAGCCGCGAGGAAGGTCAAATTGCCCTAGCCGCCGTCGATCCCCGCACCCACTTCGTCAAAGCAATGGTTGGTGGCGTCGATTACGAAAAGAGTCAGTTCAACCGCGCCATTCAAGCACGCCGCCAGCCCGGATCTTCTTTTAAACCTTTTGTCTACTACGCTGCCTTTGCTAGCGGCAAATACACCCCCGACTCAATTGTCTACGACTCCCCAGTCGGCTACCGCGATGGCGACGGCTACTACTACCCTCAAAACTACGGCGGTGGCTTCTCCGGTGCCGTCAGCATCCGCAGAGCTTTGGAATCATCGCTCAACGTTCCCGCCGTCAAGCTCGGCCAAGAAGTAGGATTGAATAAAGTAATTGAGGTTTGCCGCACCCTCGGCATCAGAAGTCCGATGGAACCGGTGATTTCTTTACCATTAGGTGCCGTTGACTTGACTCCCTTAGAAATGGCAGGAGCTTTTGCTACCTTCGCCAACAACGGCTGGCATTCAGACACCACATTTATCGTCCAAGTCACTGACAGCAGCGGCAACGTCCTGCTCGACAATACGCCCAAACCAAAACCAGTTCTCAACGCCTGGGCCGCAGCATCTGTCAACAGCGCCCTCCAAGGAGTAATTAACAGCGGAACGGCAAGGGCGGCCCAACTCGGCCGACCGGCTGCTGGGAAAACTGGTACAACTTCCTCAGAGCGGGATATCTGGTTTGTGGGTTACGTGCCGCAGTTGTCGGTTGCTGTCTGGATGGGCAACGACAATTACGCACCGATGAGCTACGGTGCTACCGGCGGTGGGATTGTGGCCCCTGTTTGGCGAGATTTTATGAGCCAAGCTTTGCAAGGCGTTCCCGCAGAAAGTTTCAAACCTGCTTCAGCTTTTGAGCGGCCTTAATTATTAGTGATTAATCATTAGTCATTAGTCAGTCAACAGCGATGCTCTGAGCGAAGCCGAAGGGTCAACAATCATAAGGTCAACAGTCAACAGTCAACTGTTGACCTTATGATTGTTTTTCCAGTTCAGATTTCATCCGCTCCAGCGTTGAGTTCATTTGCTCAAACATCTGCTGGGGCGTGATGCCAAATTGATTGAGCTGTGTTTTTAACTGCTCTACAGTCATCTGAGCCATGAAGTCCTCAGACAGCTCGAAGCGCTTCATAAAAATTCGGTAGCGCTCCATCATTGATTCCATCTGCGCGATAAACATTTTCTTGCCTTCGCGATCGAATTTGCCGTAATTCCCGCCTAGTTGGATGAGAGATTGATAGTCTTCAAACAACAGCTTGGCTTCTTGCTGAACAATTTCTGAATCAAAAAATCCCATAGCTTTCCTAATTTTTAATATGCAACTAATTTTGATCTAGGCGAAAAATTCCGCTGCTTTTTCTACTATTTTATCAGTTACTGGAGGAAGTCCCTACCCCTCAAGGCACAAGAATCAGTAGCAATTTCCGTACAGCAGACGGGGAGAGTGGGAGGAGGGGGAGAGTGGGAGACGGGGAGAGTGGGAGATAGGGAGAGTGGGAGAGGGGGAGAGTGGGAGAGGGGGAGAGTGGGAGAGTGGGAGAGGGGGAGAGTGGGAGAGTGGGAGAGTGGGAGAGTGGGAGAGTC